>NZ_JBJGYX010000077.1:0-21124 GCF_054050195.1 Geodermatophilus sp. SYSU D00710 | reverse complement strand
GCCCCCCCACCCCGCCCCACCCCCCCCCCCCCCCCCCCCCCCCCCCCCGCCCCCCCGCCGCCCCCCCCCCCCCCCCCCCCCCCCCCCCCCCCCCCCCCCCCCCCCCCCCCCCCCCCCCCCCCCGCGGCCACCGGCGCCGGGCCGGACGGCGCCCCGGACCCCGAGCCCGACCTGGTGCCGCCCTCGAGCAGCCGCGCCGGCCGCGACCTGGTCGCCGCCATCGCCGTCGGACTCGGCCTGGGCGCGGTCATCCTGGTCTCGCTGTTCGCCTACCGCCCCTCGTTCCTGGTCGTCGTGGGGGTGGCGATCCTGGTCGGCGTCGCCGAGCTGGTCCGCGCCCTGGAGGCCGGCGGCGCCCGGGCCCCGCTGGCGCCGCTGCTGGTCGGCACGGTCGCGATGCTGGCGCTGGCCTGGACCCGGGGCGCCGACGGGCTCGTCGTCGCCTTCCTGTTCACCGTGGTCGCCGTCCTGCTGTGGCGGCTCGGCGACGGGCCGGAGGGATACCTGCGCGACGCCACCACCGGCGTGTTCGTCGCCCTCTACGTGCCGCTGCTCGCCGGGTTCTGCGTGCTGCTGCTGGTCCCCGACGACGGTGCGCTGCGCGTGCTCGCGTTCATCGCCACGGTCGTCGGCAACGACGTCGGCGGGTACACCGCCGGCGTGCTGTTCGGCCGGCACCCGATGGCGCCGTCGGTCAGCCCGAAGAAGTCCTGGGAGGGGATGGCGGGGTCGATCGCGGCCTGCGTCGCGGTCGCGACCCCGATCGTCGTCCTCGCCCTCGACGGGCCGTGGTGGGGCGGGGTGCTCCTCGGCGCGGCGCTGGCGGTGACCGCGACGGTCGGCGACCTCGGCGAGTCGCTCGTCAAGCGCGACCTCGGCATCAAGGACATGGGCACCCTGCTGCCCGGCCACGGCGGGATCATGGACCGCCTCGACAGCCTGCTGCCCTCGGCCGCGGTGGCCTACCTGCTGCTGTCCTGGGTGGCGCCTCCCGCGGGCTGAGGGCCGGTCACCTCCCACACCGACCCGACCGCGGTGAAGCCGCGGCGGGCGTACCAGTGGCGCGGCCAGTCGTCGGCGACCGCCTCGAGCACCACCAGGTCGCACCCGGCCCCGGCGGCCACCGCCAGCGCCCGCGCCAGCACGGCGTCCCCGTGCCCGCGGCCGCGGGCGGCAGGATCGGTCATCACCGACTCGACCGCGGCCGTCGCGCCGTCGACCCGCAGCTGCCCGGCGGCCACCATCCGGCCCTCCGCCCGCACCGCCACGTCCCGGACGGCGACCACCCGGCCGGTGCGGTGCTCGCGGCCCACGAGCTGGGCGACGACGGCGTCCAGGTCGGCCGTGCCGGCGAGGTCGCGGCGCCACGTGGCCTCCCACAGCGGGTGCACCGCGCGCTGGTCGACCACCTCGGCCCGGTCGGCGCCGGGCAGGGCGGGCGTCGCCGGACGGGCCATGACCACCAGCTCCTCGGCGTGCCACCCCCGTCCGGCCAGCCGCGCGGCGACGTCGCCGGCTCCGGTCCAGGTCAGCGTGGCGGCCGGGTGCGGCAGGCCCGCGTCGACGGCGGCCCGCTCGACCGTGTCCGCGTCGACCGGCTGCCCGAGCACCAGCCGGTTGTCGTCGCGGGAGTGCGCGTAGCGCGGGTCGAGCACCGCCACCCCGCCGGGCACGTCCCGGACCTCGGCGGCCCGGCGGGTCCGCACCGACAGCGACAGCGCCAGCGCGCGGCCCAGGGCGTCCCCGGGTGCGGGGAGCACGGGCTGCGCCGGCGGCCGGTACGGGACCACGGCGACCACCGCGTGCGCCGGCACCGGCCCGGCGTCCGCCTCACCCTCCCCGTCCCCGGTGGGCCCGGAGCGGGCCCGCAGCCGTGCCGGGTCGACGACGAGCAGCACCAGGTCCCGCCGGCCCGGGTACAGCCGGGCGGTCAGCCGGTGCACCTGCTCCGGGGGGCACAGCGGTGCGCCCGGCCCGAGGACGCCGGTGTCGAGTGCGGCGCGCCAGTCCGCCGGGTCGCAGGGGCAGACCAGCGGGCTCACGCGGGCGGCGCGTCCGGATCGACACCGCGGGCGGCCAGCGCCGACTCGACCGCCGCGTTCACCGTGCGGACGACGGCGACCCGCGCGTACCGCTTGTCGTCGGCCGGCACGACCGTCCACGGCCCGCCCGGGTGGTCGGTGCGCTCGAGCATCTCCTCGACCGCGTCCTCGTAGGCCTCCCGCTTCTCGCGGTTGCGCCAGTCCTCGTCGGTGAGCTTCCACGCGCGGTAGGGGTCGTCGCGGCGGGACTCGAAACGGCGCAGCTGCTCCTCGGGGGAGACGTGCATCCAGAACTTGACCAGCACGGTGCCCTCGGCCGCCAGCGTGGTCTCCAGGTCGACGATCTCCTGGTAGGCGCGTTGCCACTGCTCGTCGGTCGCGAAGCCCTCGACCCGCTCCACCAGCACGCGGCCGTACCAGGTGCGGTCGAGCACGGCCATACCGCCCCAGCCGGGCAGCACCGGCCAGAAGCGCCACAGGAAGTGGTGCCGCTTCTCGTCGTAGGAGGGGGCGGCGAACTGGGCGACCCGCACGTGCCGCGGGTCGAGCCCGTCGACCAGCCGCTTGATCGCGCCGCCCTTGCCCGAGGCGTCCCAGCCCTCGAACAGCACGCACAGCGGCGGGCCCAGCTCGCCGGAGCCGATCTGGCCGCCGAGCAGCAGGCGCAGGTGCACCAGCCGCCGCTGGGCCTCGGCCAGCTGCTTGCTGCCGTCCTTCTTGGACAGCTGCGCGGACAGGTCGACGTCGTCGAGTCGGCTCACCCCGCCCAGCCTGGTGCACGGTCCCGTGGTCGGCACCCGGGGCGCTCAGCCCTGCCCGGGGCCGGCGTGCTGCCGGATCCACGCGTGCATCGCGATGCCCGCCGCGACGCCGGCGTTGATCGAGCGGGTGGAGCCGAACTGGGCGATGGACAGCACGTCGCCGGCCAGCGCCCGCGCCTCCTCCGACAGCCCCGTGCCCTCCTGGCCGAACAGCAGCACGCACGCCCGGGGCAGCGCCACGGTCTCCAGCGGCCGGGCGCCGGGCAGGTTGTCGACGGCGAGCACCGGCAGGCCGGCGTCGCGCGCCCAGGCGCCCAGCGCCGCGGCGTCGGGGTGGTGCCGCACCGAGAGGTAGCGGTCGGTGACCATCGCGCCGCGGCGGTTCCACCGCCGGCGCCCGACGACGTGCACCTCGGCGGCCAGGAACGCGTTCGCGGTGCGCACGACGGTGCCGATGTTGAGGTCGTGCCGCCAGTTCTCGATGGCGACGTGGAAGGCGTGCCGGCGCGGGTCGAGGTCGGCCACGATCGCCTCGACGCTCCAGTAGCGGTAGCGGTCGACGACGTTGCGCCGGTCGCCGTGGGCGAGCAGCTCGGGGTCGTAACGGGGGTCCTCGGGCCACGGACCCTCCCACGGGCCGACGCCGACGCTGTCGAGCGGGGCGGGCGTCTCCTCGGCCGGGATCACCCGGCCGACGCTAGCTGGCCGCGCCTCCGGCAACCGGGCCCCTCCGTCGGGCACGATGACTCCACGGGGTGAGCGCGACATGACCAACGGTGACTGCGAGGTGGGATGACGGCACAGCAGGAGGACGACATCCCGGTGACCGAGGTACCGCTCCCCCCGGCGGACGAGGAGTGGCAGCACTGGCTGCCCGGGTGGCTGACCGACCCGGCCGAGCCGGCCCGGCCGGAGGACGCGCCTGAGGGGAGTGGCACCGAGGACGCCGTCCTCGGTGCCGACGGCGGACAGCCCGCGGCCGAGGCCGCCGTCGCACCCGGGGTCGCTCCCGTGCTCGAGGAACCGGACGAGCCCGAGCAGGCGGACGACCCCGAGCCGGCGGACGGGCCCGGGCAGGCGGACGACCCCGAGCAGGCGGACGCCCCCGAGGGAGCGGACGAGCCCGCGATGGCCGAGGTGTCCGACGGGCTCGACGTGGCGGCGCCGACCCCCTTCGACGGCGACCCCGTCGTCGGGACCGTGGTGCCGCGCGTCGTGGTGCGACCGCGGGCGCGGCCGCGACGCCGGATGGGTCTCGCCGTGCTGGTCGGGCTGTTCGCCATCGGCGGCGTCGCGGGCGCCGCCCTGGTCGAGACGTCGTCCTCCGGACCGACGCCGTCGTCGGCCGTGCAGTCGCCGCCGAGCGCGGTGGCCACACCCACCCCACCCCTGCGCCCCGTCCGCCCCTCGGGGATCGCCGACGCGGTCTCGGCGGCCCCGACGAGCAGCGCCCCGGTGCCGACGGCCGCGGAGCAGACGGCCCGTCCCGCCCCGGTGACGCCATCCAGGGCCGCTCCCCGCGCCACCGCGCCGGTGCCCACCCCGGCCGTCGAGGCACCGCTGCCCGCGGTGGTCGCGCAGGTGCTGCCCGAGGCGCCGCCCCCGCCGCCCGAGCCCGCGCCGCCCGTGGCGCCGGAGGCGGCTCCCCTCGCGGGGCCGGTGGTCACGCCCCAGGAACCTGCTGACGAGTCCGGGGAGGCCCCGACGGAGGAGCCGGTGGACGACGGCAGCGGCACCGATCCGGTGACCGATCCGGGAACGGGTCCGACCGACCCGATCGACCCGGGAACCGCGCCGGTCGATCCGGGGGCCGACCCGCAGACGCCGACGGAGGACACCACGGTCGACCCGGGGACCGGGGCCACCGGTGATGGGGGCTCGACCGACGCGACCGGGACCGGCACGCAGACCCCGGTCACCTCACCGTCGACCCTGCTGGACGTCCTGCTGCCGCCGTCCTGAGCGAGCGACCTCACCCGCGCAGCGACCCGGAGCGCGCACGCGGGTGGGACGATGGGCATGCCATGACTGCCCTGCCGCTCGTCTTCGACGCCCCCCGCCGGGGCAAGCCGCCGCGCCACCTCGCCGACCTCACCCGCGAGGAGGCGCGCGCCGCCGTCACCGAGCTCGGGCAGCCGGCGTTCCGCGCCGACCAGCTGGCCCGGCACTACTTCCGCGGGGTCACCGACCCGGCGCGGATGACCGACGTGCCCGCCGCCGTGCGCGAGACTCTCGGTGAGGCCCTGCTGCCGGGGCTGCTGACCCCCGTGCGCACGCTGAGCGCCGACGGCGGACGCACCCGCAAGACGCTGTGGCGGCTGCACGACGGCGCGCTGGTCGAGAGCGTGCTCATGCGCTACCCCGACCGGGCCACCGTCTGCATCTCCAGCCAGGCCGGCTGCGGCATGGCCTGCCCCTTCTGCGCGACCGGCCAGAACGGGCTCACCCGCAACCTCTCGGCCGCGGAGATCATCGGCCAGGCGGTCGCGGCGGCCGCGGCTATGGCCGACGGCGAGGTCCCCGGCGGGCCGGGACGGCTGTCCAACGTCGTCTTCATGGGGATGGGCGAGCCGCTGGCCAACTACGCGCGGGTCCGCAGGACGCTCGACGCCCTGGTGACGCCGGCACCGCACGGCCTGGGCCTGTCCCAGCGCTCGGTGACCGTCTCCACCGTCGGCGTCGTCCCGGCCATCCGGCGGCTCACCGAGGAGGGGCTGCACGTCACCCTGGCGGTCAGCCTGCACGCGCCCGACGACGAGCTGCGCGACACCCTGGTGCCGATCAACACCCGGTGGAAGGTGGCCGAGGTGGTCGAGGCCGCCGACGCCTACGCGGCCCGCACCGGCCGCCGGTACTCGGTGGAGTACGCGCTCATCCGCGACGTCAACGACCAGCCCGAGCGGGCCGACCTGCTCGGCCGCCTGCTGGCCGGGAAGCGCGCGCACGTGAACCTCATCCCGCTCAACCCGACGCCGGGCAGCCCCTGGGACGCCAGCCCGCTGCCCGCGCAGCGGGAGTTCGTCGCGCGGCTGCGCGCCGCCGGGGTGCCGACGACGGTGCGCGACACCCGCGGTCAGGACATCGACGGCGCCTGCGGGCAGCTGGCCGCGGCCGACCGGGTCGAGGGCGTCCCCGCCGTGGCCGTCCCCGGCCCGTCCCTGGAGCCGCCGGTGGAGCTGGGCGCCGAGGCCGACGGGTGAGCTCGGAGGCGCCGGCCGCCGAGGCCCACGAGCACAGCCACGCCGACGTCTCGGGCGGGTGGCTGCGGGCCGCCGTCTTCGGCGCCATGGACGGGCTGGTGACCAACACCGCCCTGGTGGCCGGCGTCGGCGGCGGGGGTGCATCGTCCCGCGCGATCGTGCTCTCCGGGGTGGCGAGCCTGGTCGCCGGCGCCATCTCCATGGCGCTGGGGGAGTACACCTCGGTGCGCACGCAGAACGAGCAGCTCGACCTCGAGGTGGAGAAGGAGCGGCGCGAGCTCGAGCGCAACCCGGGCGGTGAGCTCGCGGAGCTGGTCGAGATGATGCGGGTCCGCGGCGTCGACGCCGACCTGGCCCGGCAGGTGGCCGTCCAGCTGCACCGCGACCCCGACACCGCGCTGCGGCTGCACGTGGTCGCGGAGCTGGGGCTCAACCCGGCCGACAAGCCCTCGCCGTGGACGGCGGCGGTGTCCTCGTTCCTCACCTTCGCCACCGGGGCGGTGGTCCCGCTGCTGCCCTTCCTGTTCGGCTTCTCGCTGCTGTGGGTGGCGCTGCTGTGCGGCGGGATCGGCCTGTTCGCCGCCGGGGCGCTGTCGTCGCGCTTCACCCCGCGGGCCTGGTGGTACGCGGGGCTCCGGCAGCTGCTGTTCGGCGCGCTGGCCGCGGGGATCACCTACGCCGTCGGCGCGGCCATCGGGGTCACCACGGCGACGTGATGGAACGGCCACCCTCCAGGGTCCCGCGCCGGGCGTGCGAGGCGTGGGGGGAGGGGTGGTCCTTCGTCAGGGGCGCCAGGCGGTGCGCTTGCGCCGCAGGTCCCACAGGAGCGAGCCGGCCATCAGCCCGGCGATGGCGAGCAGCCAGAGGTCCTCCATGCGGGCCTCGTGGTTGCCCCACAGGTAGGACAGGATCGCCAGGGTCATCAGCCAGCCGACGATCTGCGCCCACTTGCCGGCGCGGCCGTGCCAGCCCCAGTCCTCGGGGCGCTCCTCCTCGATCGGGTGCTCCCCGGCCCGGACGACGCCCTCCTCGCGGTTGGGCTGGTTGACCCGCGTGGTGGCGGGGTTGTGCTGGCGGACCCCGGGACCGTGCTGCTCGCTCACGAGGCCCATCCTGCCAGCCGGGACCGGCCACCACCGGGCGAGGTCGGCTGCCGTACGCCGGGCGCGTCGGGGAGGATCAGGGCATGTGCGAGCCGCGCGAGGTCACCGTGCTGGGCTCGACCGGCTCGATCGGCCGGCAGGCGATCGCGGTCGCCGAGCAGAACCCCGACCGGCTGCGGATCACCGCACTGGCCGCCGGCGGCGGCGACGTCGCCCGGCTGGCCGAGCAGGCGCTGACCCTCGGCGTGCGCACCGTGGCCGTGGCACGGGCCACCGCCGCGCAGGACCTGCAGCTGGCCTTCTACGCCGCCGCGTCGCAGCGCGGCTGGGCGAGGGGCGAGTACGCGCTGCCGGAGATCCTCGCCGGGCCGCGCGCCGCCGAGGAGCTGGCCGCCCGTCCCGCCGACGTCGTCCTCAACGGCATCACCGGCTCGATCGGCCTGGGCCCCACGCTGGCCGGGCTCCGGGCGGGCAACGTCGTCGCCCTGGCCAACAAGGAGTCGCTGGTCGCCGGTGGCGACCTGGTCACCGCGGCGGCCGGGCCCGGCCAACTGGTGCCCGTCGACTCCGAGCACTCCGCGCTGGCGCAGTGCCTGCGCGGCGGGCACCGGAGCGAGGTGGCCCGGCTGGTGCTCACCGCCAGCGGCGGGCCGTTCCGCGGCCGCAGCGCCGCCGACCTCGCCGACGTCACGCCCGAGCAGGCACTGGCGCACCCGACCTGGGACATGGGCCCGGTCGTGACGATCAACTCCGCGACCCTGGTCAACAAGGGCCTCGAGCTCATCGAGGCCCACCTGCTCTTCGGCGTCCCCTACGCCGACATCGACGTCGTCGTGCACCCGCAGTCGATCGTGCACTCGATGGTCACCTTCGCCGACGGCGCCACCATCGCCCAGGCCAGCCCGCCGGACATGCGGCTGCCGATCGCGCTGGCGCTGGCCTGGCCCGACCGGCTGCCGCACGTGCAGCCGGCGCTGGACTGGTCGACGGCGAGCACCTGGGAGTTCGCGCCGCTCGACGAGGAGGCGTTCCCGGCGGTCCGGCTCGCGCGCGCCGCGGGCGAGGCCGGCGGCGTCGTCCCGGCGGTGTTCAACGCCGCCAACGAGGAGGCGGTCGCGGCGTTCCTCGCCGGCCGGCTGCGTTTCCCGGACGTCGTGGGCCTGGTCGCGCGTACCCTCGACGACGCGCCGGACCTCGGCGCCCCCACCTGCGTGGACGACGTGCTGGCCGCCGAACGGTGGGCCCGGCAGCACGCCCGCGCCGCCCTCGTCGGAGGCCCCAGCTGAGCACCCTGCTGACCGTCCTCGGCATCGCCGCGTTCTTCGTCGGGCTGCTCGCCTCGATCGCGTTCCACGAGGCCGGTCACTTCTGGTGGGCCCGGAAGTTCGGCATGCGGGTGCCGCAGTTCATGGTCGGCTTCGGCCCCACGCTCTTCTCCCGCCGCCGCGGCGAGACCGAGTACGGCATCAAGGCCATCCCGCTCGGCGGCTACGTCCGCATCGTCGGCATGATCCCGCCGGCCGAGGAGGGCGAGAGCGTCCGTGCCACCCGGATGCGCAGCTTCATCGCCGAGGTGCGCGGCCAGGCACTCAACGACGTCCGGCCCAGCGACGCCGGCCGTGTCTTCTACGCCAAGCCCTGGTGGCAGCGCGTGATCGTGATGGCCGCCGGGCCGCTGCACAACCTGGTCCTGGCGGTCCTGTTCTTCACGATCACGCTCACCGCCATCGGCACCAACGTCATCACCACCCAGGTGCAGACCGTCCCCGCCTGCGTCGTGCCCGCGGGCGCCGAGAGCATCGCCGTCGCCGAGGCCGAGCGGCGGGACGTGTGCGACATCCCGATCGTCACCAGCGGCGCCGGTGCCGGGCAGGTCTGCGATGAGGGCAGCGCGAACTGTGCCCGCCCCGTGGCCAGCCCCGCGGCCGAGGCCGGCCTGCGCCCGGGTGACACGATCGTCGCGATCGACGGCCGGGCGGTCGACCCCACCGCCCACGACAGTTGGACCGAGGTGCAGCAGGCGATCCGCGGCTCGGCGGGGGAGCCGCTCACGCTCACCGTCGAGCGCGACGGCACGGCCCGCGAGCTCACCGTCACCCCGATCGAGAACGTCGTCGCGACCGAGGACGGCACCGTCACCGCCGGCTACCTCGGCGTCGGTCCGGTGGTCGGCTTCGCCCGCCAGTCCGTCGCCGACCTGCCCGGCTACTTCGGCATGGTGGTCAGCCAGTCGGTGCAGCGGCTCGTCGAGATCCCCGAGAAGGTCCCGCAGCTTTTCCGCGCGGCCTTCCTCGGCGAGGAGCGCGACGAGAACGGGCCGATCGGCGTCGTCGGCGTCGGCCGGATCTCCGGCGAGGTGTTCGCCATCCAGGAGTTCAGCGGCGCCGAGAAGCTCAGCTTCTTCCTCAGCCTGCTGGCCAGCGTGAACCTCGTGCTGTTCCTGTTCAACCTGCTGCCGATCTACCCGCTCGACGGCGGGCACGTGGCCGGCGCGCTGTACGAGAAGGCCCGCTCGGTCGTCGCCCGGCTGCGCGGCCGCCCGGACCCCGGCCCGTTCGACATCGCGCGGCTGATGCCGGTCGCCTACGTGGTGGCGGGCCTGTTCATCGCACTGTCGGGGCTGTTGCTCGTCGCCGACGTCGTCAACCCGATCACACTCCAGTAGTCGTCGGCGCCGACCCCGTGGGACCGGGGATACTCGCAGGCATGGCGACCTCCGTCGGTCTCGGCATGCCCGCACTGCCCCCGCCCGTCCTCGCGCCCCGGCGCAAGACCCGCCAGCTCATGGTGGGCGACGTCGGCGTCGGCAGCGACCACCCCGTGAGCGTGCAGTCGATGACGACGACCAAGACCGCCGACGTCAACGCGACGCTGCAGCAGATCGCCGAGCTCACCGCGTCGGGCTGCCAGATCGTGCGCGTCGCCGTCCCCGACACCGACGACGCCGAGGCGCTGCCGATCATCGCCCGGAAGTCGCAGATCCCGGTCATCGCCGACATCCACTTCCAGCCGCGCTACGTGTTCGCCGCGATCGACGCCGGCTGCGCGGCGGTCCGCGTCAACCCCGGCAACATCAAGAAGTTCGACGACAAGGTCGGCGACATCGCGAAGGCGGCCAAGGCCGCCGGCATCCCGATCCGGATCGGCGTCAACGCCGGCTCGCTGGACAAGCGGCTGCTCGCCAAGTACGGCAAGGCCACCCCCGAGGCGCTCGTGGAGTCGGCGCTGTGGGAGTGCTCGCTGTTCGAGGAGCACGACTTCCGCGACATCAAGATCTCGGTGAAGCACAACGACCCGGTGGTCATGGTCCGCGCCTACGAGCTGCTCGCCGCGCAGTGCGACTACCCGCTGCACCTGGGCGTCACCGAGGCCGGCCCCGCGTTCCAGGGCACGATCAAGTCCGCCGTCGCCTTCGGTGCGCTGCTGTCCCAGGGCATCGGCGACACCATCCGCGTCTCCCTCTCCGCCCCGCCCGCGGAGGAGGTGAAGGTCGGCACGCAGATCCTCGAGTCGCTCAACCTGCGCCAGCGCGGCCTGGAGATCGTCAGCTGCCCCTCCTGCGGCCGCGCGCAGGTCGACGTCTACAAGCTCGCCGACGAGGTCACCGCCGGCCTCGACGGGCTGGAGGTGCCGCTGCGGGTCGCGGTGATGGGCTGCGTCGTCAACGGTCCCGGCGAGGCCCGCGAGGCCGACCTGGGGGTGGCCTCGGGCAACGGCAAGGGCCAGATCTTCGTGAAGGGCCAGGTCGTCAAGACCGTGCCCGAGTCGCAGATCGTCGAGACGCTCATCGAGGAGGCCATGCGGATCGCCGGTGAGCAGCTCGACGACGGCGTCCCCTCCGGCCCGCCCGTCGTCACCGTCTCCTGATCCTCGCGGCCCCACCGTGCTCCGCTCGACCGGGTCGTCCACCCGCCCCACCACCCCGACGGCTCGCGTCCTCGACGAGGGCGACGAGCCGGCCGTCCGCCGGCTGCTGTCCGCCGACCCGGTCGCGGCCTGCGTCCTCGCCGGCCGGGTCGAGGCGGCCGGCACCGGCCCGGCCGCGCTGGGCGCGCCGCTGTGGGGCATCGGCAGCGGCCGCACCCTCGACGCGGTCTGCCTCGCCGGGGCCAACCTGATCCCGTTCGCCGTCCCCGGCGCCGAGCGGGCCGCCGCCACCGCCTTCGCCGAGCGGGCCCGCCGAGCCGGCCGGCGCTGCTCGACGATCGTCGGCCCGGCCGCCGCCGTCGAACCGCTGTGGGAGCTGCTCGAGCCCTCCTGGGGCCCGGCCCGCGACCACCGGCCGCGGCAGCCGCTGCTGGCCATCGAGGGCCCGCCGGCGGTGGTGCCCGAGCCGCGGGTGCGGCCGGTCCGGCCGGCCGAGGTCGACGTCCTCCTGCCGGCCTCGGTGGCGATGTTCACCGAGGAGGTCGGGGTCAGCCCGCTGCGGGTCGACGGCGGCGCCGGCTACCGGGCGCGGGTCGAGGACCTCGTGCGCGCCGGCCAGTCGCTGGCCTGGATCGAGGACGGCCGGGTGCTGTTCAAGGCCGAGATCGGGGCGGTGTCGCGCGCGGTCTGCCAGGTGCAGGGCGTGTGGACCGCGCCCGAGGCCCGCGGCCGGGGGATCGGCGCCGCCGGCATGGCCGCCGTCGTCGAGTACGCCCGGACCTCGATCGCGCCGGTCGTGAGCCTCTACGTCAACGACTACAACGCCCCGGCCCGCGCGGTGTACCGCCGCGTCGGCTTCCGCGAGGTCGGCTGCTACGCCAGCGTCCTCTTCTGACGGAGGACCACCCTCCTCCCCACGCCTCGCGAGCTCGGCGCGGGCCCCTGGAGGGTGGCCGTTCCAGCACGTCACCACCGCAACGCCGGCCCGGTCTGAGAGGGTGTCCCGTCGTGGCAGCACGACGCACGGCGGTCCTCGGCACGGTCCTCACCCTCCTCTCGGCGCCGGTCCTCGCGGCCTGCTCGGGCAGCTCCGAGGACGACGTCCGCGCCGCCGCGCAGGCCTTCCTCGACGACTGGGCCGGCGGGGACACCGGTGCCGCGGCCGAGGCCACCAGCGACCCCGCCGCGGCCACCGCGCTGCTCGAGCAGACCGCCGCCGACCTCCCCGGGGCCACCCTGTCCGCCGACCTCGGGGACGTCACGGTCGAGGACGGCACCGCCACCGCCGGCTGGACCGCCACCTGGGACCTCGCCGCCGCCCCCGACTGGACCTACGACGCCGCGCTGGAGCTGCGCGAGGCCGACGAGGGCTGGCAGGTCGTGGCCGCGCCGACGCTCGTGCACCCCGAGGTCGGGGAGGGCCAGCGCCTGCAGCTGGCCCGGTCGCTGCCCGAGCGCGCCGCGATCACCGACGCCACCGGCCGGCCGCTGTTCACGCCCACCGAGGTGGTCAACGTGGGCGTCGACCCCGCCCAGGTCACCGACCTGCCGGGGCTGGCGGCCGCGCTCTCGGCGGCCACCGGCGTCGCGGCCGAGGAGATCACCGCCGACGTCCAGGCGGCCCCGCCCGGCCAGTTCGTCCCGGTCATCACCCTGCGCCGGCCGGACTTCGAGGCCATCCGCGCGCAGGTGTTCGACCTCCCCGGCGCCGTGTTCCCCACCGACACCCGGCTGCTCGCCCCGTCCCCCCGGTTCGCCGCCGCGCTGCTGGGCCGGGTGGGCGACGCCACCGCCGAGGTGATCGAGGAGACCACCACCGACGGGGTCGCCGCCTACGCCGCCGGCGACGAGCTCGGCCTGTCGGGGCTGCAGCGCGCCTTCCAGGAGCAGCTCACCGGCACCCCCGGCTTCACCGTCTCGGTGGCGAGCACCGACGAGGCCACCGGCGACCCCGGCCGTGAGGTGGCCGCCGTCGAGCCCGTGCCCGGCCGGCCGCTGCAGACGCCGATCGTGCGCGAGCTGCAGGAGGCCGCCGACGCGGCCGTCGCGACCCAGCCGCTGCCCACCCACCTGGTCGTCGTGCGGCCGGGCACCGGCGAGGTCCTGGCCGTGTCCTCCAACGAGGCCGCGGCGGCCGGCAACGCGCTGACCGGGCAGTACCCGCCCGGGTCGAGCATGAAGGCGATCACGGCCACGGCGCTGCTGTCGGCGGGGACGGTGACCCCCGACGCGGCGGTGCCCTGCCCGGGGACGACGGCCGTCGACGGCCGCGAGTTCGAGAACCAGGACCGCTTCGACCTCGGCACCGTCCCCTTCACCGAGGCCTTCGCGCAGTCGTGCAACACGACCTTCATCCAGGCCGGCCTGCAGCTCTCCGACGACGCCCTGGCCACCGCGGCCGCCTCCTACGGTGTGGGCAGCGACTGGCGGCTGCCGGTCGAGGTGTTCTCCGGCAGCGTCCCCTCCGACTCCACCGGGACGACCAAGGCGGCGAACGCGATCGGCCAGGGCGAGGTGCTGATGAGCCCGGCGCAGCTGGCGCTGGTGGCCGCCGGCATCGCCAGCGGCACGCCGGCCGGGCCGGTCGAGGTCGTGGGCGCCGAGCCGGCCGGCGCCGCGCCGGAGGGGCCGGGACCGGCGGTGCTCGACCAGCTGCGGCCGATGATGCGCCAGGTCGTGCTCAGCGGGACGGCGACCGAGCTCGGCGACCGCGGCGAGGTCCACGGCAAGACCGGTACCGCGGAGTTCGGCAGCAACACCCCGCCGGACGCCCACGGCTGGTTCATGGGCTACCAGCTCGCCGGGCCCCAGGGGGACATCGCCTTCGCCACGCTGGTCGAGGGCGGCGGGTCGAGCAGCACCGCGGTCGCCGTCACCGACGCCTTCCTCGGCGGCCTCTGACGCCTACGAGTCGATGCCGGGCAGCGCCGTGGTGGTCTCCGGCCGCCCGGCCGCGGCGCGCCAGGCGACGGCGCGGACCTCCGCGGCCGCCAGCGCGTCGAGTGCGAGCCGGCGCACGTCCGGCTCCTCCGCGGCGCCGAGCAGCGCCACCAGGCTCTCCGACACGCCCTCCTCCAGGACGGCGCCGAGCGCGGCGGCGTCGACGGGGGACAGGACCGGGAACGGCAGCTCGTAGCCGGCCCCCGCCGGCACCGGGTCCGCGCCGCGCTCGTCGACCAGCGCGGCCAGCCGGTCGCGGAGGTCGCGGTGGGCCTGCTCACCGCCGACCGCCGCGGCGCGCCCGCCGGGCGGCAGTGCCGCGCCGACGACGCCGTAGCCCCACACCGCCGCGTGCTCGGCGGTCAGCGCCTCCTGCAGGGCGCCGTCCTCGCCCCCGGCGGGGGCCCCGTCATCGGCCACGTCGGTCCTCCCTCACGCGGGTCCTCCGGACGCCAGCGCGGCCTCGTGGCCGCGCAGCCCGGCCGCCACGGAGCCCAGCAGCGCCGCCCGGGCGCCGGAGACCTCCAGGCAGGCGCCGGCGTGCGAGGCGGCGGCCGCGGCCACCTGCTCGCGCAGCCAGCCCGTCACGTCCGTACCGGCCGGTGGCGCGGGCGGGGGAGCCGTCGCCGTGGCGGTCGCCGTGGGGACCGCTGCCCGCAGCCGGTCCAGCTGCGCGCGGGCCTGCCCGGCGAGGGGCGCCACCCGGCCGCCGAGGGCGGGGTCGGCGGCCGCGGCGGCGTCGTAGGCGGCCACCACCGCCTCCTGCACGGGCAGCTGGCCGGCCAGCCGGTCGTCCTGCGCCGCGGTGCGCCCGGCGCCGGCCGCCCCGTCGGCCGATCCGCCGGAGGTGCACCCGGCCGCCAGCATCGCCAGGCCGGCGGCGCCGGCCAGCAGCCGGCGCCGGGAGAACCCGGCGGGGGAGGAGGTGGACATCACGGCCATCCTCCCAGGCGCCCCGTCCCGCCCCCGGCAGCGACGGGCGGGCCGCCCGCCGTGGGGCCGCGGGCCCGGAGCGGCCGGGGCCGACGCGGTGGGGGAGCGGTAGCCTGACCTCTTCCCGGGTACGCCGCCGGAAGGCGTGCGCGCCGCCGTCCGCGGTCCCCGGGGTGCGGTCCGCCGAGCACGAGCTCCGACCGGTGCAGGAGGGGAGGGGAGCCCGTGTCCGCCACGCGACAGCAGGACCCGGCCGCCACGAGGCTGGCCGGCTGGATCGAGCCGGTCGTCGCCGAGGCCGGGTACGACCTCGAGGAGCTGGTCGTCACCCCCGCCGGCCGGCGCAGCGTCGTCCGGGTCGTCGTCGACCGCGACGAGGGTGTGTCCCTCGACGACGTCGCCGAGGTCAGCCGCGCGGTCTCGGCCGTGCTCGACCGCAACGACGGCGAGCTCGGCCGCGCGCCCTACGTGCTCGAGGTGACCAGCCCCGGCGTCGACCGGCCGCTGACCGAGCCGCGGCACTGGCGGCGCAACACCGGCCGGCTGGTCACGGTCGCCGTCGGCCCGGCCGGCTCGGCCGAGCAGGTGACCGGCCGGGTCGCCGCCGTCGACGACGCGGGGGTCACCCTCGCGGTCGAGAAGCCGGGCAAGCCCGGCGCGCGGAAGAAGCCGCCCGTCGAGCGGCAGGTGCCGTGGGCGGAGCTCGGGGCCGGCCGGGTACAGGTCGAGTTCGGGCGGCCCGGCCGCGACGACGACGCGCAGGACGACGCGCACGACGACGCGCACGACGAGCCGGTGGACGCGGACGACGACGAGGGCGACGACGGAGGAGGACAGTGAACATCGACGTGACCGCCCTCAAGGCGGTCGAGCGGGAGAAGGGCATCCCCGTCGACACGGTCATCGAGGCGATCGAGACGGCGCTGGTGACCGCCTACCGGCACGCCGACGGCGCCGCCAAGCACGTGCGGGTCCACGTGGACCGCAAGAGCGGCGAGGTCGCGGTGCTGGCCCAGGAGCTCGGCGCCGACGGCGAGGTCGTGCGCGAGTGGGACGACACCCCGTCGGACTTCGGCCGGATCGCGGCCAGCACCGCCAAGCAGGTCATCGTCCAGCGGCTCCGCGACGCCGAGCACGAGCAGACCTTCGGCGAGTACGCGGGCAAGGAGGGCGACATCGTCAGCGGTGTGGTCCAGGCCGACGCCCGCCGCAACGCGCAGGGCTCGGTCCTGGTCGACATCGGCAAGGTCGAGGCGGTGCTCCCGGCCGCCGAGCAGGTGCCCGGCGAGCGCTACCCACACGGCAGCCGGCTGCGCGCCTACGTCGTGTCGGTCGCCCGCACCTACCGCGGCCCGCAGGTGACCGTCTCGCGCACCCACCCCAACCTGGTCCGCAAGCTGTTCGCCCTCGAGGTCCCCGAGATCGCCGACGGCAGCGTCGAGATCGTCGCCGTGGCCCGCGAGGCCGGCCACCGCTCGAAGATCGCCGTCCGCACGTCCGTCCCCGGCCTGAACGCCAAGGGCGCCTGCATCGGGCCGATGGGCCAGCGGGTGCGCAACGTCATGAGCGAGCTGCACGGCGAGAAGATCGACATCGTCGACTGGTCCGACGACCCGGCCACCTTCGTCGCCTCGGCGCTCAGCCCGGCGCGGGTGGACTCCGCGACCCTGGTCGACCCCAAGGCCCGGGCCGTGCGGGTGGTCGTCCCCGACTACCAGCTCTCGCTCGCCATCGGCAAGGAGGGGCAGAACGCCCGCCTCGCCGCCCGGCTGACCGGCTGCCGCATCGACATCCGCAGCGACGCCCAGGCCGACGACGCGGCGCCCTCGCCCGGGGTGGGCCGCCCGCCGCTGCGCTCGGGCCCGCCGCCGGGGCGGGCGCGCGCGCCCGCCGGCCGGACGACCCCCCGCGGATGCGGCCCCAGCCCCCGCTCAACGCGCCCGGAACAACGCGGACCCGCCGCGCGCTAGAGTGTCGGGTGGCCGAAACGTCGATCCCGGTGCGCACCTGTGTGGGCTGCCGGAAGCGCGCTCCGGTCACCGACCTGCTGCGTGTCGTCCACCGGTCCGGGACCCTCGTGCCCGATCCGCGGAGGAGGCTCCCCGGCCGGGGAGCGTCGCTGCACCCCACCCCGGAGTGCCTGCACGCAGCGGAGCGACGCCGGGCCTTCTCCCGGGCGCTGCGCCTCCCCGGAGGCGGCGCCGCGGTGGAGGCCGGTCCGCTCCGGGCCCACGTCCTCGGCGCCGCGGCGCCGCCCGACCCGGGCCCGGGACGGGCGACAGCGAACGAACGACAGACCGCACTTCCCCAGACGGACCGGCACCCGGCCGGTCCGCACGTCGAGAGCAGGACGTCGTCGGATGAGTCAGCCGTGAAGTCCCCACGATGACAAGCCAGACCATGCACCACTGACGACGAGGTCGCGCGGGCGAGCCGCCGGCCTCACCAGAGGAGATCCGTGCCAGGCAAAGCCCGCGTCCACGAACTCGCCAAGGAGTTCGGGGTCGACAGCAAGACCGTGCTCGCCAAGCTCAAGGAGCAGGGCGAGTTCGTGAAGTCCGCCTCCTCCACCGTCGAGGCCCCCGTGGCCCGGCGGCTGCGGGAGGCCCTCGGCGCCGCGTCCGGCGGCGGCAACGGGGGCAACGGTGGCGCCGCCACCGCCGCCCGTCCGGCCGCCCCGCGCCCGTCCGCGCCGCAGCCCGCCGCGCCGCTGGCGCCCGCCGCACCGGCGCCCGCGCCGTCGGCCGGCCCGACCCCGGGGGTCCGCCCGGGCGCGCCGCGCCCCGGCATGCCCACCCCCGGCCCGCGTCCGGCCGCGCCCCAGGCGCCGGCCGCGAGCGCGCCGGTGCAGCAGCCCCCGGCGCAGCAGCCTGCGGCCCCCGAGGGCCCGCGTCCGGCGGCTCCCGGCGCCCCGCGCCCCGGTGCCCCGGCGTCGCGCCCGGCCGGTGGGCCCGTCCCCGGCCCGGCCCGGCCGGCCGCCCCGCGGCCGGCGGCTCCCGGCGCTCCCCGTCCCGGCGGTCCCGCCGCCGCGCCGGGTGCTCCGGGCGCCGGCCCGCGGCCGGGTCCGCGTCCGGCGCCCCGGCCGGGCAACAACCCCTTCAGCAGCGCCCCGCGTCCGGGGCCGGCTGCCGCTGGCCCGCGTCCGGGCCCGGCCGCCGGTGGCCCCCGTCCCGGCCCCGGGGCCGGCGGTCCGCGTCCCCCGGCGGGTGCGCCCCGTCCCGGTGGTCCGCGTCCGGGTCCCGGTGCCGGTGGCCCGCGCCCCGCGGCCGGTCCGGGCGGGCCCCGTCCCAACCCGGGCATGATGCCGCCGCGCCCCTCGCCGGGCATGATGCCGCCGCGTCCCGGCGGTGCCGGCCGTCCCGGTGGCGGTCCCGGCGGTCCCGGTGGCCGTGGCCGTCCGGGTGCTCCCGGCGGTGGCGGTGGTTTCCGTCCCGGCGGCGGTGCCCCCGGTGGCGGCGGCGGTGGCGCGCCGGCCGGCGGGTTCCGTGGCGGCGGTGGCCGTGGCCGTGGCCGCGGTGGCTCCGGTGCGGGCACCGCGGGTGCCTTCGGCCGTCCGGGCGGGCGCGGTCCCGTCCGCGGGCGCAAGAGCAAGAAGCAGCGGCGCCAGGAGTTCGACCAGATGGCGGCGCCCAGCATGGGCGGCGTCAGCCTGCCCCGTGGCAACGGCCAGACCGTCCGGCTGCCGCGCGGCGCCTCGCTGACCGACCTGGCCGAGCGCATCGGCGCCCAGCCTGCGGCGCTGGTGACCGCCCTGTTCCACCTGGGCGAGATGGTCACCGCGACGCAGTCGGTGAACGAGGACACCCTGCAGCTGCTCGGTGCCGAGATCGGCTGGGACATCCAGGTCGTCTCGCCGGAGGACGAGGACCGCGAGCTCCTCGAGACCTTCGACCTCACCTTCGGCGACGAGGGCGACGAGGCCGACTGGGTCGCGCGCCCGCCGGTGGTCACCGTCATGGGTCACGTCGACCACGGCAAGACCAAGCTGCTCGACGCCATCCGCAACACCAACGTGGTGGCGCGGGAGGCCGGCGGCATCACCCAGCACATCGGCGCCTACCAGGTCGCCTCCGAGCTGGAGGGCGAGGAGCGGCCGATCACCTTCATCGACACCCCGGGTCACGAGTCGTTCACCGCGATGCGTGCCCGCGGCGCGAAGGTGACCGACATCGTCGTCCTGGTGGTCGCCGCCGACGACGGCGTCATGCCGCAGACGGTCGAGGCGCTCAACCACGCCCAGGCCGCCGACGTGCCGATCGTGGTGGCGGTCAACAAGATCGACAAGGAGGGGGCCAACCCCGCCAAGATCCGCCAGCAGCTCACCGAGTACGGCCTGGTGGCCGAGGAGTACGGCGGCGACACGATGTTCGTCGACGTCTCCGCGACCACCCGGCAGGGCATCGACGACGTGCTCGCGGCGATCCTGCTGACCGCCGACGCCTCGCTGGACCTGCGCGCCAACGCCGAGCAGGACCCGCAGGGCGTGGTCATCGAGGGCAAGCTGGACAAGGGCCGGGGCCCGGTCGCCACGGTGCTGGTCCAGCGCGGCACGCTGCGCGTCGGCGACTCGATCGTGGCCGGGGACGCCTACGGCCGCGTCCGGTCGCTGCTCGACGAGTACGGCAACAAGCTGAAGGAGGCCTCGCCGGCCCGCCCCGTGCAGGTCGTCGGCCTCACCTCGGTGCCGCGCGCCGGTGACACCTTCCTCGTGGTGGAGGAGGACCGCGTCGCCCGGCAGATCGCCGACCGGCGGCAGGCCCGCATCCGCAACGCGCAGAACGCCTCCATGCGCAAGCGGATCAGCCTCGAGGACCTCGACGCCGCGCTCAAGGAGAACCGCCAGCTCAACCTGATCATCAAGGGCGACAACTCGGGCACCGTGGAGGCGCTCGAGGAGGCCCTGATGAAGATCGAGGTGAGCGACGACGTCTCGCTGCGGGTCATCCACCGCGGCGTCGGGTCGATCACCAAGAGCGACATCGACCTGGCGCTGGCCGACGACGTCATCGTCCTGGGCTTCAACGTCCGGGCCGAGGGCCAGGCCACCGAGCTCGCCAACCGCGAGGGCATCGACGTCCGCTACTACTCGGTCATCTACCAGGCGATCGAGGAGATCGAGGCGGCCCTCAAGGGCATGCTCAAGCCGGAGTACGAGGAGGTGGCGCTCGGCACGGCGGAGGTCCGCGAGGTCTTCCGGGTGCCGCGCATCGGCAACGTGGCGGGCTCCATCGTCCGCAGCGGCACGATCAACCGGAACTCCAAGGCCCGGCTGGTCCGCGACGGGGTCGTCGTCGCCGACAACCTCACCGTCGAGTCGCTGCGCCGCTTCAAGGACGACGTCACCGAGGTCCGCGAGGGCTACGAGTGCGGTATCGGCCTGGGGTCGTTCAACGACATCAAGGTCGAGGACGTCATCGAGACGTTCGAGGTCCGCGAGAAGCCGCGCGCGTGAGCGCGAGGTGACGACGGGATCCTGCAGGAGGGCGCCCGGCCCTCCTGCAGGATCCCGCCGCGAGCGTCCGTCGGCCTCTCTGCAGGGTCCCGCCGTGAGCCTGCGAGCGGTGGGGGGCAGGGAGGTCCTTCCAGGGAGGCAGGAGGGTCCTTCGTGTTCACGGGGTCGCTGACCGCCGACCTGCTGCTGGGCGACGTCCACTCGCTCAAGGGCAAGCGCGCCGTCGTCCGGCCGATCGTGGCCGAGCTGCGGCGCCGCTTCGCCGTGGCCGCCGCGGAGGTGGGCGACCTCGACCTGCACCGCCGCGTGCAGGTCGGGGTCGCCACCGTCGCGGGCGACGCCGGTCAGGTGACCGACGTCCTCGACGCCTGCGAGCGGTTGCTGGCCGAGCGGCCGGAGGTGACGCTGCTGTCGACGCACCGGCAGCTGTTCTCCGCCACGGACTCGTAGGTCTGGAGCGACCTCTCCGCTCGCCCCCTGCCCGACCGGGCGCGCCCGACGCGCCCCCGACCACCGGAGTTCTCCATGGCCGACCCCGCCCGCGCCCGCAAGCTCGCGGTGCGCATCCGTCAGATCGTCTCGTCGGCCATCGAGTCGCAGATCAAGGACCCGCGGCTGGGCATGGTCACCGTGACCGACGCCCGGGTCACCAGCGACCTGCGCGAGGCCACGGTCTTCTACACCGTCTACGGCGACGCCACCCAGGCCGCCGACTCCGCCCGGGGGGGGGGGGGGGGGGCCGGCGGGGGGGGGGGGGCGGGGGGGGGGGGGGGGGGGGGCTACTTCGTCCGGGCGCTGAGCTTTGTATCCGACGTAATCACCGACA
>NZ_JBJGYX010000076.1:0-21476 GCF_054050195.1 Geodermatophilus sp. SYSU D00710 | reverse complement strand
AGGGAAACGCCCGGTACCATTCCGAACCCGGAAGCTAAGCCTCTCAGCGCCGATGGTACTGCCCTGGAGACGGGGTGGGAGAGTAGGACGCCGCCGGACAACCATTCCCCGTGAAGGGCCCTCACCAGCCGGTGAGGGCCCTTCCGGCATTCCACGGACAGGTCGGCGTCCGCCATCCGGTCCTGGTTCCGTCACTGGGGCCGGTGCGGCGCCGATCGACGGCCGGCGTCACCACGGACTCCGCGACGAGGACCCGGTGCCGCGACCGCCGATACGGTGACGTGGTGGACGACGCCGTCGAGCCCTTCGCCGTCGACGTGCCGGCCGAGGCGGTCGACGACCTGCGGCGCCGGCTGCGTGGCACCCGCTGGCCGGAGCCGGAGACGGTCGACGACTGGTCGCAGGGCGTGCCGCTCGGGTGGCTCCAGGAGGTCTGCCGCTACTGGGCCGAGGAGTACGACTGGCCGGCGCGGCAGGCGCGGATCAACGCCCATCCGCAGGCCAGGACGGTGGTCGACGGCCTGCCGGTCCACCTCCTGCACGTCCGCTCGCCGCACCCGGACGCCCTGCCGCTCGTGCTCACCCACGGCTGGCCCGGGTCGGTCGTCGAGTTCCTCGACGTCCTCGGCCCGCTCACCGACCCCGGCGACCCGCAGGACGCGTTCTCCGTCGTCGTGCCGTCGCTGCCGGGGTTCGGCTGGAGTGGGAAGCCGGACACCCCGGGCTGGGGGCCGGCGCGCACGGCCGACGCCTGGGCCGAGGTGATGCGCCGGCTCGGGTACGAGCGGTTCGGCGCCCAGGGTGGGGACATCGGCTCGTTCGTCTCGGCCAACCTCGGCGCCCGCCACCCCGACCGGGTGGTCGGCGTGCACCTCAACATGGTCGTGACCGGCCCGCCGGAGGGGCAGACGGAGTTCACCGAGCGCGAGCAGCGGGCGCTCGAGCGCGAGCGGGCGTTCCGGGCCCAGGCCGCGGCGTACAGCCAGCAGCAGCGCACCCGCCCGCAGACCCTCGGCTATGGCCTCACCGACTCCCCGGCCGGGCAGGCCGGGTGGATCCTGGAGAAGTTCCACGCCTGGACCGACTGCGACGGCGACCCGGTCGCGGCCATCGGTCTGGACCGGCTGCTCGACGACGTCTCGGTCTACTGGTTCACCGCCACGGCGACGTCGTCGGCGCGGATGTACTGGGAGATGGCGCGCGCTCCGGCGGAGCGGGCACCGCAGGTGGCCGTCCCGGCCGGCATCTCGGTGTTCCCGCACGAGATCTTCCAGCCGCCCCGCGAGTGGGTGCAGCGGCAGCTGACCGACCTGCGCTCCTGGCAGGAGCACGGCAGCGGCGGGCACTTCGCGGCGATGGAGCGGCCGGAGGCGCTGGTGGCCGACGTCCGGGAGTTCTTCCGGCCGCTGCGGTAACCGGCGCGACACATCCGGCGGTTAGCGTCCGGATCCCCCACTCCCGGAGGCCCCCGCGTGCACCTCACCCCGCACGAGCAGGAACGGCTGCTGCTGTCCTACGCCGCCGAGCTGGCCCGGCGGCGGCGCGCGCGGGGACTGCGGCTGAACCTGCCGGAGGCGACGGCGATCGTCACCGACCACGTCCTCGAGGGGGCGCGCGACGGCGTCCTCGTGGCGGAGCTGGTGCAGTCGGGGCGCACGGTCCTCACCCGCGACGACGTGATGGACGGCGTCCCCGAGCTGCTCGAGGAGGTGCAGGTGGAGGCGACCTTCCCGGACGGGACCAAGCTGGTGACCGTCCACCAGCCCATCCCGTGATCCCCGGTGAGGTGGTCCCGGCCGAGGGCGCGATCGAGACGCTGCCCGGCGCCCCGCGGATCGAGGTCGTGGTGACCAACACCGGCGACCGGCCGGTGCAGGTGGGGTCGCACTTCCACTTCGCCCAGGCCAACCGGGCGCTCGAGTTCGACCGCGCTGCCGCGCACGGGCACCGGCTCGACGTCGCTGCGGGCACCGCCGTCCGCTTCGAGCCCGGCATCACCCGCACGGTGACCCTCGTGCCCTTGGCCGGCGCCCGCGTCGTCCCCGGCCTGACCGGCCACGGTGGGATCGGCTGATGGTCCGGCTGTCCCGCGAGCGCTACGCCCAGCTGTACGGGCCCACCACCGGCGACCGCGTCCGGCTGGCCGACACCGACCTGCTCGCCGAGGTCGAGGAGGACCGCTGCGGCGGGCCCGGCCGGGCCGGGGAGGAGGCGGTGTTCGGCGGCGGCAAGGTCATCCGCGAGTCGATGGGCCAGGGGCGCGCCACCCGGGCGGAGGGCGCGCCCGACCTGGTGATCACCGGCGCGGTCGTCCTCGACCACTGGGGGGTGGTCAAGGCCGACGTCGGCGTCCGCGACGGCCGGATCGTGGCGCTGGGCAAGGCGGGCAACCCCGACACCATGGACGGCGTCCACCCCGGCCTGGTCATCGGCCCCGGCACCGAGGTGCTCGCCGGCAACGGCCGGATCCTCACCGCCGGCGGCATCGACTGCCACGTGCACTTCATCTGCCCGCAGATCGTGCCGACCGCGCTCGGCTCCGGCGTCACCACGCTCATCGGGGGCGGCACCGGACCGGCCGAGGGGTCGAAGGCCACCACGATCACCCCGGGGGACTGGTACCTGGCCCGCGTGCTCGAGGCGATGGACCCGTGGCCGGTCAACGTCGCGCTGCTGGGCAAGGGCAACACCGTCTCGCAGGAGTCGATGGAGGAGCAGCTCCGCGGCGGCGCCAGCGGGTTCAAGCTGCACGAGGACTGGGGGTCCACGCCCGCGGCGATCGACGCGTGCCTGACCGTGGCCGGGCGGCACGGCGTCCCCGTGGCGCTGCACTCGGACACCCTCAACGAGGCCGGCTTCGTCGAGGACACGCTGGCCGCGATCGCCGGGCGGAGCATCCACGCGTACCACACGGAGGGTGCCGGGGGCGGGCACGCGCCGGACATCATCACCGTCGCCGGGCACCCCCACGTGCTGCCGAGCAGCACCAACCCGACCCGGCCGCACACGGTGAACACCCTCGACGAGCACCTCGACATGCTGATGGTCTGCCACCACCTGGACCCGAGCGTCCCCGAGGACCTCGCCTTCGCCGAGAGCCGGATCCGGCCGACGACGATCGCCGCCGAGGACCTGCTGCACGATCTCGGCGCCATCTCGATGATCGGCTCCGACGCACAGGCCATGGGCCGCGCGGGCGAGGTCGTGCTGCGGACCTGGCAGACGGCGCACGTCATGAAGCGCAAGCGGGGGTCGCTGGCCGGGGACGGCGCCGCGGACAACCGGCGCGCCCGCCGGTACGTCGCCAAGTACACGATCTGCCCCGCGGTGGCGCACGGGATCGACGGCGAGGTCGGGTCGGTGGAACCCGGCAAGCTCGCCGACCTGGTGCTGTGGGACCCGCGGTTCTTCGGCGTCCGCCCGCACGCGGTGCTCAAGGGCGGCGTCATCGCCTGGGCGCAGATGGGCGACGCCAACGCGTCCATCCCGACGCCGCAGCCGCAGCTGCCGCGGCCGATGTTCGGCGCGTACGGCCGGGTGCCGGCGCGCACGTCGCTGCACTTCGTCGCGCCGGCGGCGCTGGAGGCGGGGCTCGGCGACCGGCTGGGGGTCGACCGGCGGCTGGCCGCGGTCACCGACACCACCCGGCTCGGCAAGGCCGACATGCCCGAGAACACCGCCCTGCCCGAGATCCGGGTCGATCCGGACACCTTCACCGTGGCCGTCGACGGCGAGGTGTGGGAGCCCGAGCCGGTGCGCGAGCTGCCGATGGCGCAGCGGTACTTCCTGTTCTGATGTCTTCAGCGCTGCTGACCCTGGCCGACTCGCGGCTGCCCGCGGGCGGGCACGCGCACTCCGGTGGGGTGGAGCAGGCCATCACGGCCGGGCTGGTGCACGACCCGGCGTCGCTGATGGCGTTCCTCCGGCGTCGGCTGCACACGGCGGGCGCCGTGGCGGCCGGCCTCGCGGCCGAGGCGTCGACACTGTCGTCCTCCGGACGACACTGCGGCGGTGACCTGGTCACCCTCGACGCGGAGGCGGACGCGCGGACGCCGTCGCCGGCGCTGCGGGCGGCGTCGCGGCAGCAGGGGCGGGGGCTGGTGCGGGTGGGCCGCCGCGCCTGGCCCTCGCCGGTCTGGGACGCGCTCCCCGCCGCGCCGCACCACCCGGTCGCACTGGGCGCCGCCGCGGCCGCCGGCGGTCTCACCCCGCGGGACGCCGCGGCCGCGGCCGCCTACCTGTCGGTCAGCGGCCCGGCGACGGCGGCGCAGCGGCTGCTGGCCATGGACCCGCTCACCGTCGCCGCCGTCACCGCGCGGCTGGCGCCCGAGATCGACGCCGTCACCGACGCGGCGGTCCGGGAGGGCCTCCCCGCGGACACCGACCCGCTCCTCGACCTGCTGGCCGAGGTGCACGCCACGAGAGGGGACCGCTTCTTTGCCTCCTGACCACGACCTGCAGGACTACGTCGACGCGCCCGCGGCGCACCGGCACGGCGGGCCGCTGCGCGTCGGGCTCGGCGGGCCGGTCGGCTCGGGCAAGACGGCGCTGGCCGCGGCGCTGTGCCGCACGCTCGGCGCGGAGTACGACCTCGCCGTCGTCACCAACGACATCTACACGACCGAGGACGCCGACTTCCTGCGCCGCCACGCCGTCCTGCCCGACGACCGGATCGAGGCGGTGCAGACCGGCTGCTGCCCGCACACCGCCATCCGCGACGACATCACCGCCAACCTCGACGCCGTCGAGCTGCTCGAAGCCCGCCACCCCGGCCTGGAGCTGGTGTTCGTCGAGTCCGGCGGGGACAACCTGACGGCGAGCTTCAGCTACGGGCTGGTCGACGTGCAGGTGTTCGTCGTCGACGTCGCCGGTGGGGACAAGGTGCCGCGCAAGGGCGGGCCCGGGGTCACCGCGTCGGACCTGCTGGTGGTCAACAAGACCGACCTGGCGCCGCTGGTGGGCGCAGACCTCGACGTCATGCGGCGGGACTCGGCCGCGGTGCGCGGGGAGAAGCCGACGCTGCTGATCTCGCTGCGCGAGGACCCGGCCGCCACCGAGGTGGCCGAGTGGGTGCGCGGGCAGGTGCGGGCCCGCCGGCCGCAGCCGGTGTGAGGACCCGGGTCGAGGTCGTCGCGCGGCGCGGCCCGGGCGGCCGCACGGTGCTGCCGGTGGTCCGCGCGAGCGGTCAGCTGGCGGTGCGCCGGACCGGTCCGTCCTCGGTGCACCTGGTGGCGACGGCGTTCGGTCCACTGGGCGGGGACGACGCCGAGGTCCGGCTGGTGGTCGAGGAGGGCGCCACGCTGGTGGTGCGCTCGGTGGCCGCCGCCGTGGCGCTGCCCGCCCGCGACGGCGACCGGCCCTCGGTGCAGCGCGTCGTCGCCGAGGTGGTCGGGGAGCTGGGCCTCCGGCCCGAGCCGACCGTCGTCGCCGCCCGGGCGCACCACCGGTCCGGGCTGACGGCGACGCTGGCGCCGGGCGCCGTCCTCACCGCCACCGAGCAGGTGCTGCTGGGCCGCACGGGAGAGGAGGCCGGCCGCTGGACCGGCACGACGCGGGTCGTCGTCGACGGCCGGCCCCTGCTGCACACGACCGTCGGGCTCGGTCCCGGCGCGCCCGCCTGGCTGCCGCCGGTGGCCCCGCGCGCCTACGCGTCCACGGTGCACGTCGGGCAGGCTGCAGGGGTGTCGACCGGGGAGGACGCCGTCCGGCTGCCGCTGGAGAACGGCTGGGTGGCCACCGCGTGGGGAGCCGAGTTGCACGCCGTGGTCCGCGCGGTGGCGGCCGTGGCGTGAGCCTCGTCGTCCGGGGCCGACGGGTGGTGCTGCCCGACGGAGAGCGCGCCGCGGCCGTGCACACCGACGACGGCGTCGTCACCGGGGTGACCGGCTTCGACGACGTCCCGGCCGGGGCGGTCACCCTCGCCGACGACGAGGTGCTGCTGCCCGGGCTGGTCGACAGCCACGTGCACGTCAACGAGCCCGGCCGCACCGAGTGGGAGGGCTTCGCCTCGGCCACCCGGGCCGCGGCCGCCGGCGGCGTCACCACGGTCGTGGACATGCCGCTGAACTCGGTGCCGGCGACCACCACGCCCGAGGCGCTCCGGGTCAAGCGGGAGGCGGCGGCCGGGCAGGTCGCCGTCGACGTGGCCTTCTGGGGCGGCGCGGTCCCCGGCAACGTCGGCGACCTGCGGCCGCTGCACGACGCCGGCGTCGTCGGGTTCAAGTGCTTCCTGCTCGACTCCGGGGTGCCGGAGTTCCCGCCGCTGGACGACGCCGGGCTGCGCGCGGCGCTGGCCGAACTGGCGACCTTCGACGGGCTGCTCATCGCGCACGCCGAGGACGAGCAGGTGATCGAGGCGGCACCCGGGCCCGCCGGGGCCAGCTACGCGGCGTTCCTCGCCTCCCGCCCCCCGGCGGCGGAGGAGACGGCGATCGGCCGGCTGGTGGCGGCGACGCGGGACACCGGCGCGCGCAGCCACGTCGTCCACCTGGCCGACGGCGACGCGCTGCCGCTGCTGCGGACCGCGCGTGCCTCCGGTGTGCGGATCACCGTGGAGACCTGCCCGCACTACCTGACCTTCGCCGCCGAGGAGGTGCCCGACGGCGACACCGCGTTCAAGTGCTGTCCGCCGATCCGGGAGTCGGCGCACCGGGCGGCGCTGTGGGACGCGCTGCGGGCCGGGGACGTCGACCTGGTCGTCAGCGACCACTCGCCGTGCACGCCCGAGCTCAAGCGGCTCGACGTCGGCGACTTCGGGCTGGCCTGGGGCGGGATCGCCGGGCTGCAGGTGGCGCTGCCGGCGGTGTGGACCGGCGCGCGGGCCCGCGGGATCGGGCTGGCGGAGGTGGTGCGCTGGATGTCGGCGGCGCCGGCGCGGCTGGCCGGGCTGCCGGGGAAGGGCGCGATCGCCGTCGGGAGGGACGCCGACCTGGTGGCCTTCGCGCCGGACGAGCGGTTCACCGTGGGCCGGCTCGAGCACCGCAACCCGGTGACGCCCTACGCGGGCCGGGAGCTCACCGGCGTCGTCCGGCGGACCTGGCTGCGTGGCCGGGAGGCCGACGGCAGCCCCCTCGGCCGGCTGCTCGACCGAGGAGGCCGGTGACGTCAGCTGCCTTGTTCGCCCTCCTCGCGGGCGGCCTGGTCCATGATCTTCGGGTCGTCGGTGGAGCCCCCGGCGGGGTCGGCGTTGCCCAGCGCGGTCTCGGCGGGCATCTGCTGGATGTGGTCGCGGGCGCGCTCGCGCAGGTCGTCGGTGGGTTCGGACACGGGTCCTCCTCGGGTTCTCGCGGACAGCGGCCCCCTACCCCCGCCGTGCGAGAGTGACCCCCGTGACCGACCCGTTCGACCTGCCCGACCTCGCCGTCCGGTCGCAGGGCGGTGCGGTGGTCGCCGCCAACGACGAGTTCTTCGCCGGCAAGGAGAACCTGATCCGTCCCGAGCCCGCGGCCGCCCGCGACGACTTCGGCGCGCGCGGCAAGGAGTACGACGGCTGGGAGACCCGCCGCCGCCGCGAGCCGGGGCACGACTGGGCGGTCGTGCGGCTCGGCATGCCGGGCGTGGTGCACGCCGTCGTCGTCGACACCGCGTTCTTCCTCGGCAACTACCCGCCGCACGCCTGGCTGGAGGGCGCCTCGGTCGACGGTCACCCGCCGGCCGCGGCCCTCGCCGACTCCGACTGGGTCCCGCTGCTGCCGCGCTCGCCGCTGGCCGGCGGCACCGCCAACCGCTTCCCCGTCGAGCCGGGACCGCGGGTGACGCACGTGCGGCTGTCGATCCACCCCGACGGCGGCGTGGCCCGGCTGCGGGTGCACGGCGAGGTCGTGCCCGACCCGCGGCTGCTCGACGCCGGCCCGTGCGACCTGGCCGCGCTGGAGAACGGCGGGCGGATCAGCGGGGTGAGCAACGCCTTCTACGGCAGTCCGCACCAGCTGATCGGCCGCGGCGTCGCCCGGTCGATGGGGGAGGGCTGGGAGAACGCCCGCCGCCGCGACGACGGCAACGACTGGGTGGACCTGACGCTGGCCTGCGAGGGCGTGGTGACCCTCGCCGAGCTCGACACCTCGTGGTTCCTCGGCAACGCGCCGGGTGCGGCGTCGCTGACCGGCACCACCGCCGACGGCCGCGAGGTCGAGCTGCTGCCCCGCACGCCGCTGCAGCCCGACACCCGCCACCGCTTCGTGCTGCCCGGCGACGCCGGCGTCACCCGGGTGCGGATGGACGTCTTCCCCGACGGCGGCATGGCCCGGCTGCGGCTGTGGGGCCGCCCGACCGACGCCGGCCGCGCCGCCCTCCGCCGCCGCTGGGAGGAGACCGCCTGAGCGTGCCGGACCCGATCGAGCTGAGCGAGCACGAGCTCCGGGGCCGGCGCACCGCCGCGCCCCGGCACCGCGCCTCGTAGTCCTGGGGAGAGCCGGAGCGTGTGCGCTCGGGCCGCAATCGGGGACCCGGAGTGCCGCGTCAGCGCACACGCTGATGTGCGGGCGGCCGGCCCTCGGCGGGCCGAGCCGGGTAGGTCCGGGCCATGACGACGATCGCGATCACCGGATCCACCGACGGCATCGGCCGCGCGGCCGCCCGGCGGCTGCTGGCCGACGGGCACTCCGTCGTCCTGCACGCCCGCAGCGAGGCGCGCGGCGCACCGGTCGCCGAGGAGCTCGGCCGGCTCGGCGACGTCCGGCTGGTCACCGGCGACCTGGCCGACCTCGACCAGGTGCGCGCGCTCGCCGACCGGCTCGGGGACCTCGACGTGCTCGTCCACAACGCCGGCGTCTGGCCGCCGGAGGGGGCGTCGCCGAGCCGGCAGGGCCACGAGCTCGCGTTCGCGGTCAACGCGCTCGCCCCGCACCTGCTCACCGCGCTGGTGCGCGACCGGGTGCGTGAGCGCCTGGTCTTCCTCGGCAGCGGGATGGTCGGCTCGGGTCGCGTCGACCCCGGCGACCTCGGCAGCCCGCGGCCGTCGCGGCGCGCCTACGCCGACTCGAAGGCGCTCGACGTCGTCCTGGCGCTGGGCTGGGCCCACCGCCTGCCGCACCTGCGCGTGGGCGCGGTCGACCCGGGCTGGGTGCGCACCAAGCTGGCCTCCCCCGGCGCACCGGGCGACGTCGAGGACGGCGGCGCGCGGGTGGCGCGGGCGGCGGCCGGCGACTGGCCCGGCGGCTACACCGCGGGGAGCCGCCCGGCGCGGACGCCGGGCGCGCTGGAGGACCCGGAGCTGCAGGACCGGGTGCTCGCCGCGATGGACCGCCTGGCCGGGCTCCCGGGCTGAGGCTGTGCGCCGGCGCCGCGATCCCGACCGGGAGATGCGGCGCCGGCGCACCCGCTCACGTGCCGGTGAGGTGCTCCGGGCGCACGGGGACCCGCCGCAGCGGCAGGCCGCTCGCCTCGCGGATCGCCGCCAGCACGGCGGGGCCGGAGGAGATGTTGGGCGCCTCCCCGACGCCGCGCAGGCCGTAGGGGGCGTGCGGGTCGGCGTACTCCAGGACCTCGATCCGCATCGGCGGCATGTCGAGCACGGTCGGGATCAGGTAGTCGGTGAACGACGGGTTCTGCACCCGGCCGTCGCGGACGAGGATCTCCTCCATCACCGCCAGCCCCAGCCCCTGCGCGGTGCCGCCCTGGATCTGCCCGACGACGGCCTGCGGGTTGATCGCCTTGCCCACGTCCTGGGTGCAGGCCATCTCCACGACCTTGACCAGCCCGAGCTCGGTGTCGACGTCGACGACGGCCCGGTGCGCGGAGAACGCGTACTGCACGTGCGCGAAGCCCTGCCCGGTCTCCGGGTCGAGGGCCTCGGTGGGCCGGTGCCGCCACTCCACGGTCTCCTCGACCGCGCCGTCGCCGAGGACGTCGGCCAGCGGCAGCTTCACGCCCTCCGCGTCGGAGACCACGGCGCCGTCGAACAGCCGCAGGTCGGGCAGCGGCCGGCCGGCGACCTGCGCGGCCCGCTCGAACACCCGCCGGCGGACCGCCTCGCAGGCCGCCTTGACCGCGCCGCCGGTGACGTAGGTCTGCCGCGACGCGGAGCTCGAGCCGGCCGAGCCGACGGCGGTGTCGGCGGGGTGCACCACGACGGCGTCCACGCCGAGCTCCGTGCGCGCGATCTGCTGCTCGACGGTGACCAGGCCCTGGCCCACCTCGGCGGCCGCGGTGTGCACGGTCGCCACGGCCTCGCCGCCGACCACCTCGAGCCGCACCCGCGCGGTCGAGTAGTCGTCGAAGCCCTCGGAGAACGCGACGTTCTTGTAGGCGACGGCGTACCCGACGCCGCGCCGCACGCCCTCACCGTGGGTGGTGTTGGAGACCCCGCCGGGCAGGTCGCGCAGGTCGACGTCGTCGCCGGTCGCCGGCTCCGGGGGCAGCGGCATCGCCGTCAGCCGGCGCAGCAGCTCGGCCACCGGCGCCGGGCTGTCGACGACCTGGCCGGTGGGGGTCTCCGAGCCCTGCTCCATCGCGTTGCGGCAGCGCAGCTCCACCGGGTCCATGCCCAGCTCGGCGGCGAGGGCGTCCATCTGCGACTCGTAGGCGAAGGCGGTCTGCACCGACCCGAACCCGCGCATGGCGCCGCACGGCGGGTTGTTGGTGTAGGCGCCGTAGCAGTCGACGTGCACGTTCGGGACGACGTAGGGACCGATGCCCATCGTCCCGGCGTTGCCCACGACCGCCGGGGTGCTCGAGGCGTACGCGCCCCCGTCGAGGAAGATCTCGGCCTTCACGTAGACCAGGTCGCCGTCGCGGGTGGCGCCGTGCTCGTAGCGCATGGTCGCCGGGTGCCGGTGCACGTGCCCGAAGAAGGACTCCTCCCGGTTGTAGGACATCTTCACCGGCTTGCCCGTGTGCAGCGCCAGCAGGGAGGCGTGCACGTGCATGGAGAGGTCCTCGCGGCCGCCGAAGGCCCCGCCGACGCCGGCGAGGGTCAGCCGCACCTTCTCGGGCGGCATGCCCAGCGCCGCGCAGATCTGCCGCTGGTCGACGTGCAGCCACTGGGTGGCCACGTACAGGTCGACGCCGCCGTCGTCGGCCGGGACGGCGAGGCCGGACTCGGGACCGAGGAACGCCTGGTCCTGCATGCCGACCTCGTACTCGCCGGCCACGACGACGTCGGCGGTGGCCGCGGGGTCGCCCTTGCGGACCTTGAGGTGGCGCACCAGGTTGCCGTGCGGGTGCAGGTGGGCGCTCTCCCGGCTGAGCTCGGTGACCTCGGCGGGGGAGTCGTGCACCTGGTTCCAGGTGGGGTGGCCGAGGGCGGTGCGCGCGTCGGTGACCGGCTCCCACACCTCGTAGTCGACGAGGACCCGCGCCGCGGCCCGCCGGGCGGTGTCGGGGTGGTCGGCGGCGACCAGCGCCACCGGCTCGCCCTGGTAGCGGACGACGTCGAGGGCGAGGACCGGCTGGTCGGCGAGCTCGAGGCCGTACACCTTCTCACCGGGCACGTCGTCGGAGGTCAGGACGGCGTGCACGCCCGGGACGGCCAGCGCGGGGCCGACGTCGATCGACCGGATGCGGGCGTAGGGGTGCGGGCTGCGCAGCGTGACGCCCCACAGCATGTCGTCCATCCACAGGTCGCTGCCGTAGGCGAACTCGCCGCGGACCTTGAGGACGCCGTCGGGGCGCTGGGCGTCGTCGCCGATCCCGCCGCTGCCCTTGCCGGTCAGGTGCGCGGGCGCTCCGCTCGGGGCGCGGGTGGGCGTGCTCACCGGGCCTCCCCCGCCATGCGGTCGGCGGCCAGCCGGACGGCGTCGAGGATCTTCTCGTAGCCGGTGCACCGGCACAGGTTGCCGGCGAGCGCCTCGCGGATCTCGGCGTCGGCCGGTCTGCGCCCCTCGGCCAGCGAGCGGCTGACCAGGTCGTCGGTGGCGACCAGCAGGCCCGGGGTGCAGAAGCCGCACTGGACGGCGCCGGCCTCGAGGAACGCCTCCTGCACCGGGTGCAGCTCGCCGGGCGGGGCCAGTCCCTCCACCGTGCCGACCTCGCGGCCCTGCGCCTGGCCGGCGGCGACCAGGCAGGCGCAGACCGGCACGCCGTCGAGGTAGACGGTGCACGAGCCGCACTCGCCCTGCTCGCAGGCGTTCTTCGACCCGGGCAGGCCCATCCGCTCGCGCAGGACGTAGAGCAGGCTCTCGCCCTCCCACACGTCGTCGACCTGCTGCGGTGTGCCGTTGACGGTGCAGCTCAGGCGCACGTCGGGTCTCCCTTCCGGTAGTCGGCCCAGGCCCACGTCAGCGCGCGGCGGGCCATGACCGAGAGCGCGTGGACGCGGTAGCGGGCGGTGCCGCGCACGTCGTCGATGGGGGCGGCGGCCTCGGCGACCAGCTCGCCGAAGCGGCCCGCCGTCGCGGAGGGGAGCTCGGCGCGGGACTCCCACAGCCCGTCGAGCTCGCCGGCGAGGAACTCCTCGGCGGCGGGCGCGCGCCGTGGCGTGGGGGCGGCCGACCCGATGCCGGTGCCGACGGCGCGGCGGTCGGGGTGCAGCGCCAGCCCGAACGCGGCGACGGCGATGACCATCGCGTTGCGGGTGCCGATCTTGCTGTACTGCTGCGGCCCGGCGGGCGGGGTGATCCGGACGGCGGCGATGAGCTCGTCGTCGGCCAGCGCGGAGCGCTTGACGCCCCGGTAGAACTCCGTCACCGGGATGCGGCGGCTACCGCGGACCGACGCCACCTCGACCTCGGCGCCGGCGGCCAGCAGCGCGGGGTGGGCGTCCCCGGCCGGGGAGGCGGTGGCCAGGTTGCCGCCGACGGTGCCCCGGTTGCGGATCTGCGGCGAGCCGATGGTGCGGGCGGCCATCGCCAGCCCGGGCAGCCGGTCGCCGAGCTCGGTGATGACCCGGGAGTAGGGGACGCCGGCGCCCAGCCGGACCGCGCCGTCGTCGGTCTCCCACCGCTGCAGCTCGGGGACCCGGGTGAGGTCGAGCAGCAGCGGCGGGCGCAGCCGGCCGAAGTTGATCGCGACCATGACGTCGGTGCCCCCGGCGATGGGGACGGCGTCGCGGTGGGCGGCCTTGGCCTCCAGCGCCTCCTCCCACGTCGCGGGCTGCAGGAACTGCATGGTCACTCCTCGTCGGTGTGCGGGACGGCCACGGTAGTCGCGGTTGGTGTCGACCGGGCTGCACGACGTCGTGTGCCGGCTCGACCCACCCCCGGCGGGGTGGGCAGGATGCCGCGGGTGGAGACCGCCGACCTGCTGGTGCACGACGCCGAGCTGCTGACCACCGTCGACGACGACCGGCGCGAGATCGCCGGCGGGTGGGTCGCGGTCACCGGCGGGGTGGTGAGCGGGGTGGGCGGGCCCGGCGACCCGCGGCCGGCCGCCGTCCGCACGGTCGACGCGCGCGGCTGCCTGGTGACGCCCGGTCTGGTCAACACCCACCACCACCTGTACCAGAACCTCACCCGGTCCTTCGCCCCCGCACTGACCGGCGGGCTGTTCGAGTGGCTGGTGACGCTCTACCCGCTGTGGGCGCGGCTGGACGAGGAGGCCGCGTACGTGTCGGCCTACGTCGGGCTCACCGAGCTGGCGTTCGCCGGCTGCACCACCTCGACCGACCACCTCTACGTGCACCCGCGCGGCGCCGGGGACCTGATCGGCGCCGAGGTGCGGGCGGCGCAGGACCTCGGGGTGCGGTCGCACGTCACCCGCGGGTCGATGTCGCTGTCGGTCAAGGACGGCGGGCTGCCGCCGGACTCCGTCGTCCAGGACGACGACGAGATCCTCGCCGAGTCGGAGCGCCTGGTGCAGGCCCACCACGACCGTTCGCCGCACGCGCTGACCCGGCTGGCGCTGGCGCCGTGCTCGCCGTTCAGCGTGTCGACGGAGCTGATGACCCGCACCGCGGAGCTGGCCGAGCGGCTCGACGTCCGGCTGCACACCCACCTCGCCGAGACGCAGGACGAGGACGCGTTCTGCCTGGAGCGCTTCGGCCGCCGACCGGTCGACTACCTGGCCGACGTCGGCTGGATGACCGACCGGGTGTGGCTGGCGCACGTGGTCTGGCCCTCGCCCGCCGAGGTGGCGCGGCTCGGCGCGGCGCGGGTCGGGGCGGCGCACTGCCCGTCGTCGAACATGGTGCTGGGCAGCGGGCTGGCGCCGGTGGCCGAGCTGCGGGCGGCCGGGGCGCCGGTCGGGCTGGGCGTGGACGGGTCGTCGTCGGCCGACGCGGCGTCGCTGTGGCTGGAGGCCCGCACGGCGATGCTGCAGGGCAAGCTGCGGCACGGCGCCGCGTCGTTCTCCGCCCGCGACGCGCTGGAGATCGCCACCCGCGGCGGCGCGGCCTGCCTCGGCCGCACCGGCGAGATCGGGCAGCTGTCGGTGGGGGCGTGCGGCGACCTCGCCGTCTGGCCGCTGACCGGGCCGGCGTTCGCCGGGGCGCTGTCGGACCCGGTCGAGGCGTGGCTGCGCTGCGGGCCGGTGGCCGCGCGGCACACCGTCGTCGGCGGGCGGTTCGTGGTCGAGGACGGCGTGCCGGTGCACCCCGGTCTCGACGAGCAGCTCGCCGTCCACCGCACGGTGTCGCAGCGCATCCAGGCGGCCCTGAGCGAGGCATAGGAAGCCATCCGCACGTATCGACGGCGGGCACGTGCGGAGAGCTTCCAATGCCTCGTCACAGGGCGGCGGCGAGGGCCTCGAGGTCGTCGACGGTGCCGTCGACGTGCGGCGACACCCGCAGCACCCAGCCGGTCAGCTCCGCCGGCGCGCGGCCGGGCTCGATCGCCGTGGTGACGATGCCGTGCTCGGTGAGCAGCCGGGCGCGGGTGGCGACGACGTCGACGCCCTCCGGCGGGCGCAGCGTGGTGGTCGCCGTCGGCTCGTCGAGCGGCTCCACCACCTCCCAGCCCGCGGCGCCGTCGAGCACCTGCCGCCCGGCCCGGCCCAGCGCCGCCAGTCGCTCGCGCACCCGGTGCGGTCCGGCGGCCAGGTGCTCCCCGACGGCCAGGACCAGCCCGACCCGCCCGGCCACGTGCGCCTCGCCGCTCTCCAGCGCCCGCAGCGGCGGGAGGTCGGCCGGGGCGGGCAGCACCGGTACGAGCTGCGCGGTCACCGCCGGCCACACGCACAGCAGGCCGACCCCGCGCGGGCCGGCCAGCCACTTGCGGGAGGTCGAGTAGACGACGTCGGCACCGAGGTCGACGTCGACGTGGCCCAGCGACTGCGCCGCGTCGAGCACCAGCGGCACCCCGTGCGCCCGGCACAGCCGCGCCACCTCGGCGGCGGGCTGGACGACGCCGCGGTGGCTGGCGACGTGGGTGAGGTGCACCAACCGCGGCGGGTCGACGGCCAGCGTCCGCTCCAGCGCCTCGAGGTCGACGCGCCCGTCGCCGTCGACGGCCAGGTGCTCCAGCGTCAGGCCGGCCGCGCGCAGCATCGCCGCGTTGGGCGCGTACTCACCGGGCAGCAGGGCCACCCGGGCGCCGGGCTCCAGCGGCCACGCCGCCAGCAGCGCCGCGAGCGCGGCCTGCGCCGACTCGACGAAGACGACGTCGGCCGCGGCCATGCCGACCAGCCCGCCGATGACGCTGCGGCCCTGCTGCAGGAGGTCCCCGGCGGTCGCCTCGGCCACGTAGCCGCCGAGCTCGGCCTCGTGCCGCGCGTGGTGGGCGACCGCCTCGAGCACCCGGTTGCTCTGCCGGCTGCACGCCGCGGTGTCGAGGTGGCGGCCGGCCGGCCGGGGCCGCGCGGTCCGCCAGGCGTCGGCGAGGTCGGCGTGCGGCAGGCGGAGGTCGAGCGCGGTCACACCCCCGACGCTAGGACAGCTGCCCGCGGGCGATGGAGGAGCCCGAGTGCGCCGGGTCGCCGTCGAGCGGCTCCACCGAGACGTCGACCACCGGGTACTCGCCGAGGTCGAGGCCGGCGGGCAGCTCGAACTCCTCGGTGCCCGGGCGGACGACGCCGAGCGGGACCAGCCCGGTCACCGACTCGGTGAGCAGCCAGGCCTCGTAGTAGCCCTCGGACGGCGCGTCGGCGGCGAGCTCGACCCGCAGCACGCGCGTGCCGTCCTCCCGCTCGACCACCGACGCGCTGCCGGTGGCGCCGCTGTCCTCGAGCGGGTCGAGCACCGCCGCGGCCACCGCGACGCCGTCGTCCTCGCGGCCGGCGAGCGCGACCGCACCCGCGCCGACGCCGAGTCCCACGACGAGCGCCGCGGCCGCGGCCAGCAGCAGGCGGGACCGGCGTGGCCGCAGCGGCACCACCGGCGCGACCGGTCCCGGCTCCGGGTCGGCCGGACCGGCGGCCAGCGGCACGGGCGGGACGTCGGGCACCGGCCCGGCGGGCGGCGCCGACGCCGCGACGACGTCCGGGCGCGGCGCGGTCGCGACGCCGGTGGCCGCGGCGATACCGGCCCACCCCGCCGGCGGCGGGGCCACGGGCGGGCCGGGATCGGCGAGCTCGGGGACCGCGAGCACGTCGACGGCGCGGCGCAGCCGGCCCAGCTCGCGGGTGCAGTCGGGGCAGCCGGCCAGGTGCGCCGTGGCGCCGTCGTCGAGGGGCTCGCGGAGGGCGGCCAGCGCGAGGTCCTCAGGCGTGCAGTGCGGCACCGTCCACCTCCAACCGGTCGCGCAGGCGCTCGAGGGTGCGCCGGATGTGGCTCTTGACCGTCCCCAGCGGCAGGCCGGTCCGCTCGGCGATCTGCGAGTGGGTGAGGTCGGCGAAGAACGCCAGCTCGATGATGCCGCGCTGGGGCTGGCCCAGGCGGTCCAGCTCGCCGAGCAGCAGCACGCGGTCGGCGACGGTCGCGTCGACCGGGGCCGGGCCGGCGGTGGGTGACCGCGCCTCGGCCACGGCCGCCTCGGCGGCGCGCCGCTGCCGGTCGCGGCGGGCCCAGGTGTCGGCGATCTTGTGGCGGCAGACACCGGTCAGCCAGGCCGGCAGCGGTCCCTGCTCGGGGCGGTAGCCGGCGCGACCGGTCCAGGCGGAGACGAACACCTGCTGGGTGACGTCCTCGGCGTCGGGGCCGGGACCGAAGGCGCGCACCGCCATGCCGTGCACCCGGGCCGCCCAGCGCTCGTAGGCCCAGGCCAGCGCCTGCTCGTCGCCGGCGGCGAACCGGCGGGCGACCTCGTCGTCGTCGGGCTCGGCCGCGCCGTACGGCGCCGGCTCCGCCTCGGTGCTCACCCGCCCGACCCTAGGCGACCGGCGGGCGGATCGGGGTGGCCTCCCTGCAGGGTCCCGCTGCGAGCGTGCGAGCAGTGGGGGGCAGGGAGGTCCTTCAACCGTCACGGCGCGGGCTCCGCCACGACGACGACGTTGTCGCGGTACGCACCGATCTCGGGGAGGAACGGTCCGCCACAGGTGACCAGCGTCAGCCGCGGCGGTCCGTCGCGGCGGAAGAGGACGTCGACCGGCAGCGCCTGCTTGTCCAGCACCTCCCGGGAGACCACCCGCCAGCGGGTGACGGCGCCGGCGGCGTCGGTCACGACCACCTCGTCGCCGGGCTCGGTCCCGCGCAGCGCCGCCATCGCCCCGAGGCCCTGCTCGGCGTCGTCGACGTGCCCGGCGACCACCGCCGAGCCGGGCGCACCGGGCAGCGGGCCGAAGCGGTACCAGCCGGCCCGGCCGACGTCGTCGGGGAGGGCCATCTGCCCGTCGGGCGCGGTGCCCACCGGGTCGACCGGGACGTCGAGCCCGCGCGCCGGGACGGTGACCCGCGCGGGCGGCACGACCTCCGGCGCGGGGCGCGGAGCGGCGTCCCGGACGGTCACGGCAGGGGCCGGCGGAGCGGGCGCCCCCGCGGGGGTCTCCGCGGGGGCGCCGAGCGCCTGCTCGACCGGCGCGCCCGCCGCCGCCGGGGGCCGGGTCAGCGCCCACGCGGTGGGCGTGCCCACCGCGAGGGCCAGGCCCAGGGCCACACCGGCGGCAGCGGGTCGCACGTCGGTCCCTCTCGTCAGGCGCGGCTGCCGGCCAGCCGGCGGGCCGCCACGGCGGCACCGGCCAGGCCGAGCGCGGACAGGCCGAGCAGCGGCAGGGGCAGGCCGTCGTCGGCGAGGCCGGCGCTGCCGCCGGGGACGCCGGACGGCGCCGAGTGGCCGCCGGAGACCGTCTGGACGGCCAGCTCGTAGCCGGCCTCCTGCGAGCCCCAGGCGTAGACGACGGTGGTGGCGCCCTCGGTGACCTCGAGGTCGGCCGGGCCGAGCGCGACGGTGTCGGTGCCGGCCAGGACGACGTCGGCGCTGACCGTGCCCGCCGGGACGGTGAGCGCCGCCTCGTCCGGGTTGGTCAGGTTCGGGGCGACCACCTGGCCGCCGGCGCGGACGTCGACCGCCGGTGCGGCCGCGGTGTGCCGCACGACGACCCGGCCCTGGCCGGCGGGCACCTCGGAGGTGTCGTTGACGAACGGCGTCAGCGCGGGCTGGCCCTCGGCGGTCAGGTGCGCGACGACGGTGGCGTTCGCCCCGGCGGGCACCGAGACGCCGTTCGCCGACAGCAGCGGCGAGCCGGACCCGTCGGGCGCGTCGGCCGGGAAGAGCGCGAGGTCGTAGGACCCGGCCGGCAGCGACAGCGGGTCGGTGAGGGTGCCCGGCTGGAAGTCGTCGATCAGCCGCTCGCCGTTGGCGTACACGTCGACCGGGGTGTCCGGTACGCCGTGCAGCACGGAGACGGTGGCGGTGTCGTTCGCCGAGGCGGGTGCGACGCCGAGCGCGAGCAGCGCGCCGGCTCCGGCGACGGTGGCGAGGCCGAGGGTGCGGGTCCGGGTCACGGGTTCCTCCGGTGTCGGGGAGTGCTGACACCGCCTCTTCCGGCGTTCCCGCAGGTCCGGATGCAGTCCTCCGGGAAGCCCGCGCTCAGCACCCGATCGTGTGAACGGATCGGGCGCGCGGGAGGATGACCCGGTGACCGCGCCGCGGGACCGGGACGACCGCGGGCGGGCCCGCAACGCCCGCCCGCGCGACGCGCTGGGCCGGCCGCTGCCCCGCGGTGCCGAGGGCGTCGAGCGCGCGCCCGAGGGTGTGCCGCGGACGCCGGACGAGGCGATCGCCGAGGCCCAGCTCCTGCTCGACGCCGGCCGTCCCTTCCACGCCCACGAGGTGCTCGAGGACGCCTGGAAGGCCGCGCCCGACGCCGAGCGGCAGCTGTGGCGCGGGCTGGCGCAGCTCGCCGTCGGGCTGACCCACGCCGCGCGGGGAAACGCCCCCGGCGCGGCGCGGCTCGTCGAGCGGGGGGCGGTCAACGTCGCGCCCTACGTCCCGGCACCGCCGCACGGTCTCGACGTCGCCGGGCTGCTGGCCTGGGCGCGCGAGCCGGTCTCGGCGGATCGGCCGTTCCGGCTGCGCGGCGCTGGTCCGGCCCGCTGACGCGCGGCAGACTGCGGTCGGGGAGGGCGGCGATGAAGAGCTTCGAGGCGGCCACGCGCATCGACGCGGGCCCGGACGAGGTGTGGCGGCACCTGGTCGACGTCGGCACCTGGCGGGACTGGGACTCCGGCGTCGACCGGGTCGAGGGCCGGGTCGCGCTCGGCGAGCGGCTGACGCTGTACGCCACCATGATCCGCAGCCGGCCGTTCTCGGTCACCGTGACCGAGCTGCGGCCGGGGGAGGCGATGCGCTGGCGCGGCGGGCTGCCGTTCGGCCTGGCGGTCATCGAGCGCACCTACCAGCTGGACCGGCAGGACGACGGCGGCACCGTGCTCACCGTCCGCGAGGACCAGACCGGCCCGCTGGCGTGGGTGACCGAGCGCTCGACGCCGGACCTCAACCCGTCGTTCCGCCAGTTCTGCGCCGGCCTGAAGGCCCGCGCCGAGCGGTCGGCCCAGCGCTCGGGCTGACCGGGCACCTCCGCGACAGTGCCCGGGGACCTGGGCGCCGTGACCTCGGCCACAGGGCGCCGGTCCGCCGGTGCCACGATGGGACGGTGAGCACCGACACGTCGCCCGCCACCGCCACCGGTGACAGCTCGCCGGACGACCCGGCCGCCGCGCCGCGCGGGCCGGTGACCTCGGCGTCCTACTCGATCACCGTCCGGCTGACGGCCGACGGCGACCCCGCGTCGATCGGCCGGATCGCCACCGCGGTGGGCACGGCCGGCGGCGCGGTGACCGCCATCGACGTCGTCGACTCCCGGTCCGACGGGCTGACCGTCGACGTCACCTGCTCGGCCGCCGACGCCGCCCACTCCGAGGAGATGGTGGACGCGCTGCGCGCCGTGCCGGGCGTGGCCGTGCGCAAGGTCAGCGACCGCACCTTCCTGCTGCACCTGGGCGGCAAGCTCGAGGTGGCCTCGAAGGTCCCGCTCAAGACCCGCGACGACCTGTCGATGGCCTACACGCCCGGGGTGGCGCGGGTCTGCCTGGCGCTGGCCGAGCACCCCGAGGACGTGCGCCGGCTGACCATCAAGGGCAACACGGTCGCCGTCGTCACCGACGGCTCGGCCGTCCTCGGGCTGGGCGACCTCGGGCCCGGCGCGGCCCTGCCGGTGATGGAGGGCAAGGCCGCCCTGTTCAAGCGGTTCGCCGACATCGACGCCTGGCCGATCTGCCTGGACACCAACGACGTCGACGAGATCGTGCGCGCCGTCGAGCTCATCGCCCCCGGCTTCGGCGGCATCAACCTCGAGGACATCGCCGCGCCGCGCTGCTTCGAGGTGGAGGCCCGGCTGCGGGAGCGGCTCGACATCCCGGTCTTCCACGACGACCAGCACGGGACGGCGATCGTCGCGCTGGCCGCGCTGCGCAACGCCCTGCGCGTGGTGGACAAGCGGCTGACCGACGTGCGGATCGTCGTCGCCGGGGCCGGCGCGGCGGGGACGGCGATCGTGCACCTGCTGCTGGAGGCCGGTGCCCGGCACGTGCTGGTGTGGGACCGCGAGGGCATCCTCTCGCCCGACGACGAGCGGCTGACCCCGGCCAAGCAGGCCCTGGCCGCGCGGACCAACCCCGGCCGGGTGCGCGGCGAGCTGCCCGACGCCCTCGCCGGTGCCGACGTCTTCATCGGGGTCAGCGCGGGCAACGTGCTGCCGGTCGAGGCGCTGGCCGCGATGGCCGAGCGGGCGGTGGTCTTCCCCATGGCCAACCCGACGCCGGAGGTCGACCCGGTGCGGGCGCGGCACCACGCGGCGGTGGTCGCCTCGGGCCGCTCGGACCTGCCCAACCAGATCAACAACGTGCTGGCCTTCCCCGGGGTGTTCCGCGGCCTGCTCGACGCCCGCGCCACCGAGATCAGCACGGGCATGCTGCTGGCCGCGGCCGAGGCGCTGTCGGCGCTGGTGCGCGACGACCAGCTCAACGCCAACTACGTCATCCCGAGCGTCTTCGACCCGGCGGTGACGCCGGCGGTCGCCGCCGCCGTGGCCGACCAGGCGCGCACCGAACCGGGCGCCACCGCTCCGGTCACCGACCGCACCAGCCTCACCGGCTGACCCCAGGGCCGGGGGGGGGGGGGGGGGGGGGGGGGGGGGGGGGGGGGGGGGGGGGGGGGGGGGGGGGGGGGGGGGGGGGGGGGGGGGGGGGGGGGGGGGGGGGGGGGGGGGGGGGGGGGGGGGGGGGGGGGGGG
>NZ_JBJGYX010000075.1:0-22193 GCF_054050195.1 Geodermatophilus sp. SYSU D00710 | reverse complement strand
CCACGCCCCCCACCCCCCCCCCCCCCCCCCCCCCCCCCCCCCCCCCCCCCCCCCCCCCCCCCCCCCCCCCCCCCCCCCCCCCCCCCCCCCCCCCCCCCCCCCCCCCCCCCCGGGTCCCGCGGGCCCCGCGTCGGACAGCGTCGTCCGGGGCGGGGCCCGTGTCCGTCCGCACACGGAACGCAAGCGGTCCGCCTGCCCGCCGTGCCGCCGTCGGTTAGCGTGGAGTGAACCCGCGTCCCCCTGACGACAGGTCCCCCTCCTTTGCTCAGTCCCTACCTGCACGTGCTGCGCACGCCGCACGCACTGCCCATGGTGCTCGCGGCCTTCGTCGGGCGGCTCCCGCTGTCGATGGTGGGCCTGGGGTGCGTCCTGCTGGTGGCGTCCGAGACCGGCTCGTACGGGCTGGGCGGCACGGTGGCGGCGGCCGGCGCGGTCACCACCGCCCTGGCCGGCCCGCTGCTGGGGCGGCTGGCCGACACCTTCGGCCAGCGCCGCGTGCTCGTCCCGGTCGTGCTCGTCTTCGCCGCCGCGGGGGCGGCGTTCCTGGCCGCGGTCAAGGACGACTGGCCGCGCTGGACGCTCTTCGCCACCGCGGGCGTCGCGGGCGCGTGCATCCCGCCGGTCGCCTCGATGATCCGCGTGCGCTGGACCCACCTGCTGCGCGGCACCAAGCGGCTGCCCGCCGCGCTGGCCATGGAGTCGGTGGTCGACGAGCTGGTCTTCATCGTCGGGCCGGTGCTGGTCACCTTCCTGTCCACCACCGGGCACGCCACCTCCGGCGTGGTCACCGCGTTCACCCTCGCCGTCGTGGGCGCGCTGCTGTTCGCCGCCCAGCGCCGGACCGAACCCCCGCCGCACGGCCACGAGGCGCGCCGCGGGCCCTCGGCGATCCGCACGCCCGGCCTGCGCGTGCTGTTCGTCGTCGGTGCCGCCGTCGGCTCGGTCCTCGGCACGCTGGAGATCGCGCTGGTCGCCTTCGCCGACGAGGCCGACGCCATGGGCCTGTCGGGTGTGCTCATCGCGGGGCTGGCGGTGGGCTCGATGGTCAGCGGCATCGGCTGGGGCGCCGTGCACTGGCACCACCCGCTGCGGCACCGGCTGCTGGTCGTCCTGCTGGTGCTCACCGTGCTCACCGTGCCGCTGGTCGTCGTCGACAGCGTCTGGGTGATGATCCCGTTCGTGGTGGTCGCCGGCATCGCGGTGTCGCCGTCGCTGATCAGCTCGTTCACCCTCGCCGAGATCATCGTCCCGCGGACCGCCGTCACCGAGGCCTTCACCTGGATCGGCACCGCGCTCGGGCTGGGGGTCGCCGTCGGCACGTCGATCGCCGGGAAGATCGTCGACACCGCCGGCGCCAACGCGGCCTTCCTCGTGGCGACGGTGTCGGCCGGGCTCGCCGCCGTCGTCGTGCTGGTGGCCCAGCGGCTGCTGCACGTGCCCGCCGAGAACATCGCCGAGCCGGTCCTCGCCGGTGAGGTGACCGGCTGAGCCGGTGACCCGCCCCCGGCCGGCGGCCGGCGGCGGCCGCGTCCTCGGCGTCGCACCGGAGCGGCTGGGCCGGTGGCTCGACGGCGTCGCCGCGCGGCACGGGCCCTTCGTCGAGGTGACCGGGGACGACGACGGCGCCGTGGCCGTCACCTGCCAGGACGGCACCACGCTGACCCTGCGCGCACCGTTCGCGTGGACGCCGGCACCGGCGCTGCTGACCTCGTTCACCGCCGCCGCCCGGCAGCCCCGGCGCGCCGCCGTCCTGCTCGTGCGCCGGGGCCGGTGGGCGACCGGGGTCTTCGACGGCGCCGACCTCGTGGTCTCCAAGGTCGACACGCGGCTGGTGCAGGGGCGCAGCGCGGCCGGCGGCTGGAGCCAGCAGCGCTTCGCCCGCCGCCGGACCCACCAGGCCGACGCGGTGGTCGGCGCCGCCGCCGGGACCGCCGCCCGGGTGCTGCTGCCGCACGCCGCCGGCGTCGAGGCCCTGTTCACCGGGGGCGACCGGCCGATGGTCGACGCCGTCCTCGCCGACCCGCGGCTGGCCGCGCTGGCGGCGCTGCGCCGCGACCCCGCGCTGGAGGTCGGCGAGCCGACGCGCGCGGTGCTCGAGGCGACCCCCGCCCAGTTCCGGGCGGTCCGCGTCCACCTCGTCGAGCCCGGTGACCGTCCGGGAGGGGACCGAACCACAGGGTCACGAGCGTGACGCGGGCCACCGCGAGGCGTAGCGTCCAACGACCGTGTCCGCCCCACCGACCGACACGAGCCCTCCCGCACCCTCCGTTCCCGACCCCGTCCTGGCCGCCGAGCGCGCCCACCTGGCCCGCGCCGCCGACTGCCTGACCGGGATGCGCGCCGCCGCCTCCGCCGTCGTCGACGCCGGGGTGGACGCCTGGGCCTCCGAGCGGCTGGGCGCCGCCCGCGCCGACCGGCTGCGCGCCCTGGCCGCCGACCCGGGCGTGCCGCCGTTCTTCGGCCGCACCGACACCGGCGCCCCCCACGGCACGACCGAGACCTTCCACATCGGCCGCCGGCACGTGCGCGACGCCGCGGGCCGGCCGGTGGTCATCGACTGGCGGGCCCCGATGAGCCGCCCGTTCTACCGGGCCAGCGCCGCCGACCCGCAGGGCCTGGTGCGCCGCCGCCGCTTCGGCTTCTCCGGCGGGGAGCTGACGAGCTACGAGGACGAGCTGCTCGGTGCCGGCCAGGAGGGCGACTCGGCGCTGCTGCGGCGGGAGATCGAGCGCCCGCGCAGCGGGCCCATGCGCGACATCGTGGCCACCATCCAGCCCGAGCAGGACGAGATCGTGCGCGCCCCGCTGGCCGAGTCGGTGTGCGTGCAGGGCGCGCCCGGAACCGGCAAGACCGCGGTCGGCCTGCACCGGGCGGCCTACCTGCTCTACACGCACGGCGGCCAGCTGGCGCGCACCGGCGTCCTGGTCGTCGGGCCGAACCGGGCGTTCCTGCGCTACATCGAGCAGGTGCTGCCCACCCTCGGCGAGGTCGACGTCGACCAGACGACGGTCGCCGAGCTGACGGCGCGTGTGCCGGTGCGGGCGCAGGACGCCCCGGAGGTCGCCGTCCTCAAGGGCGACGCCCGCATGGCGCAGGTGCTCGAGCGGGCGCTGTGGGGCACCATCGCCAAGCCCGCCGACGACGTCCTCGTCCCGCTGGCCGGCCGCCGGTACCGGGTCCCGGTCGAGCGGCTCAAGCGCCACGTCGACGACCTGCGCCGGCGCGGCCGCCTGGCCGACGACCAGCAGCGGCTGCACCACGCCGCCGGCCGCGAGCGGCTGGCGCTGCTGCTGGCCGAGGAGGCCCGCCGGCAGAACGAGGAGGCCGGCGGCAGCCCCTCCGACGGGGAGGTCCGCCGCGCCGCCCGCAGCGCCGGGGTCCGCGCGTTCTGCGACGCCGTCTGGCCCGCCCGCGACGCCGCCGCGCTCGTGGCGGAGCTCCTCTCCGACCCCGCCGTCCTCGCCCGCGCCGCCCGCGGCGTGCTGACCGACGACGAGCAGGCCCTGCTGCTGCGCCCGGCCGCCCGCTCGGTCCGCGCGACCCCGTGGACCGCCGCCGACGCCGTCCTGGTCGACGAGGCCGCGGGGCTGGTCGAGCGCACCGCCGGCTACGGGCACGTGGTCGTCGACGAGGCGCAGGACCTCACCCCCATGCAGTGCCGGGCGATCGCGCGCCGGCTGGCCGCCGGGTCGCTCACCGTGCTCGGCGACCTCGCGCAGGCCACCGGCCCCGGGTCGCCGGCGGACTGGGCGCCGACCCTCGCCGGCCTGGGCCGGCCGCAGACCGCCGTCCGGCCGCTCACCCGGGGCTACCGGGTGCCCGGTGAGGTGCTCGACTACGCCAACCGGCTGCTGCCGGTCATCGCCCCCGGGCTGCGCCCGGCCACCGCGGTGCGCCGCGACCCCGGCGCGCTGGAGGTCCGGCCGGTCGCCGACCTCGCCGGGCCGCTGGCCGAGGTCGTCGCCGCGCTGGCCGCCGACCCGGGGTCGGTCGGCGTGGTCTGCGCCGACGCCGCGGTCGCCGGGGTGGCGCGGTCGCTGGCCGACGCCGGCCTGCCCGCCGAGGTGCTCGCCGACGACGGCTCGGCGGCCGGGCGGGTCGCCGTCGTCCCCGCGACGCTGGCCAAGGGGCTGGAGTTCGACGCCGTCGTCGTCGCCGACCCGGCCGCGATCGTGGCGGCCGAGCCGCGGGGGCTCAACCGGCTCTACGTGGTGCTGACCCGCGCGGTGAGCACGCTGGTGGTCCTGCACCGCGACGACCTGCCGGTGCCGCTGGCCATCGAGCCCTAGCGCGTCGCCGCGGGCCACACCGGCGCGGGTGGTTGTGGTCGGCGGTGATCTCTGTTCCAGTGATCGGCCGAGGAGGGAGCCCATGGACCGGCCCAGTCCGGCTGGGACGCTGCTGCGTCTGGCCGCCACCGTCGTGGTCGCCGGGGCGCTGGTGGCGGGTCTGCTCCTCCCGTGGATCGGCGGCCCGGCGGTCGCCGCCCAGCGCTCCACCGGCCTGCTGGGCGACCTGCCCACCGAGTTCACCGTCGACACGCCGCCGGGCAACACCGTGCTGCTGGCCGCGAACGGCGAGCCGATCACGTACTTCTACGACGAGAACCGCCAGCCGGTGGCCTCCGAGCAGATCGCCGAGGTCATGAAGGAGGCGATGATCGCCATCGAGGACGCGCGGTTCCACGAGCACAACGGGCTCGACGTGCAGGGCACGGTGCGCGCGCTGGCCACCAACATCGTCGCCGGCGGGGTGGCCGAGGGCGGCTCCACACTCACCCAGCAACTGGTGAAGCAGACCCTGCTGCAGGCCGCCGACACCCCGGAGGAGCGGGTGTCGGCCACCGAGCAGACCGTCGGCCGCAAGGTGCGCGAGGCACGCCTGGCCCTGGCGATCGAGGACCTCTACACCAAGGACGAGATCCTCACCCGCTACCTCAACACCGTCTACTTCGGCTCCAACGCCTACGGCGTGCAGCCCGCCGCCCGCGCCCTGTTCGGCGTCGACGCCTCTGCGCTGACGCTGCCGCAGGCCGCGCTGCTGGCCGGCCTGGTGCAGAGCCCCACCGAGGACGACCCGTTCGTCGACCCCGAGGCCGCCACCGCACGGCGCGACGAGGTCCTCTCGCGGATGGCCGAGCAGGGCATGGTCACCGCCGCCGAGGCCGCCGCCGCGCTGGCCGAGCCGCTGGGCCTCGCGCCGGGGCCGCCGCCGCGCCGAGGCTGCGTCGAGGCCAGCGTCGGGCCGTTCGTCTGCGACTTCGTCCAGCGGTACCTCATCCAGGAGCTGGGGCTGACCCAGGAGCAGCTGGACAACGGCGGCTACGTCGTCCAGACGACGCTGGACCCGGACCTGCAGCGCTCCGGTGACGCCGCGGTGCTGCGGACCGTGCCGCTGGAGGACTCGCTGGCCGGCATGTTCACCGCCGTCGAGCCCGGCACCGGCCACCTGCTGGCGATGAGCGTCAACCGCACGTTCGGCTACGACCGGTCCGACCCGACGCAGGAGTCGTTCAACCTCAACACCTGGCCCAGCCAGGGCTCGGGCTCGACGTACAAGGTCTTCGTGGCCGCCGCGGCGCTGGCCCGGGGCTACTCCTCCACCTACACGCTCACCGCCGCCGACCCCTACGTCTCCCGCGTGTACTCCGGCCCCTGCCAGGGCCGCGACACCGACGGCCGGTACTGCGTGCGCAACGCCGGGTCGGGCTACCGCCCGACGCTGGACCTGACCACCGCGCTCTACCAGTCCTCCAACACCTACTTCCTCGCGCTCGAGGACGCCCTCGGCAGCGTCGAGGAACCGGTGCGGATGGCCGAGGCCGCGGGCCTGTTCCAGTTCAGCCCGCCGGAGCTGCCGCAGCAGATCATCGACGAGAACCGCGGCTCGTTCACCTTCGGCGCCGAGGCCACCAGCCCGCTCGCCCTGGCCAGCGCCTACTCGACGTTCGCGGCCGGCGGCACGCAGTGCGACGTCGTCCCGGTGACCGCCGTGCTCGACGCCGCCGGGCAGCCGGCCCGGGGTGCCGACGGCGAGCCGCTGCCGGTGGGCGACCGGTGCACGCCCGAGGCCATCCCTCCGGGCGTGGCCACCACGATGAACCAGATCCTCCGCAAGGACGTCGAGCCGGGGTACCGCGGGCAGACCGGGTCGCGCGCCTACGTCCGCGGGCACCAGATCGCCGGCAAGACCGGGACCTCGCAGGACAACTACTCGGTGGCCTTCGTCGGCTACACGCCCGAGATCACCGCGAGCGTCATGGTGCTCAACCCCAAGGAGAACGAGGACGTCGGCGGCTTCGGTGGCGGCAAGGGCGCCACGATCTGGCGGGACGCGATGGAGCCGATCCTCACCGCCCGGGGCAGCGGTGAGTTCCCGCCGGCCGACGAGACGGTGGAGCACGGCAACACCCGGCCGGTGCCCGGCTGCTCGGGCGCGCGCAGCTGCGAGCGGGTCCTCGCCGAGGCCGGCTTCACGCCGCAGACGCTGCGGGTCGACAGCGACGAGCCGGCCGGCGCCTTCCTCGGGACCAGCCCGCCCCGGGGTGCCCGGGCGGTGCCCGGCCAGGTCGTGTCGATCCTGGTGAGCAACGGCAGCGACTACGTCGAGCCGGCTCCCGAGCCGGTCGCCCCCGACCCCGCTCCCGATCCCGAGCCGCCCGCCCCGGCGCCGGAGCCCGCTCCGGAACCCCCGCCCGGGCCCCCGCCGCCGGAACCGGCTCCGGAACCGGCTCCGGAACCGGCTCCAGAACCCCCGCCCGGCCCCCCGCTGCCCGGCACCGTGCCGGAGGACCCGGCCGGGGCGCTGCCGGCCCCGGGGGAGGGCGCGCCCCCGGCACCCGCGGAGCCGGCACCCGCGCCGGCCGAGGGGGCGCCCTGGAGCCCGGGGTAGTGGGCGCCGGCCTGACGCCGGGCGAGCCGCTCGTCGAGCGACTGGGTGAGCAGCCACCCGGCCAGCAGCACCAGGTGCAGCAGGAACAGCCACAGCCCGACGGCGACCACCGCCCCGACGACGACCAGGCCGCCGAACGGGGCGCCGAGGTCCAGCGGCAGGGACAGGAACAGGACGAAGCCCTGCAGGAACCCCGACAGGCAGGCCGCGGTGAACAGCGCCCCGCTGGTGAGCGCCGTCCAGCGGAAGCGCCCGCCGGACACCACGCCGTAGCCCCACAGCAGCGGCACCGTGAGGACGAACAGCACCGAGTAGTAGCCGACGGCGAGGCGGCCGACCACCGCCCCGGCGCCGTCCTCGCGGGCCAGGTCGGCCATCACCCGGGCCGCGAGCAGCAGCGGGTACAGCAGCAGCGGTGAGACGACCACCAGCGGCAGGCTCAGCAGGCGGCCGCGCCAGCCGGTCAGGCTCTCCCGGCGGGGGCTGAACCGCAGCAGCGCCCGGCGCAGCCCCTCGCCGTAGAACGTCAGCGGCACCAGTGCCAGCACGAAGCCCAGGAGGTCCAGGCGGGTGCCGGCGTCGACCAGGCGCTCGACCGCCTCCGGGGCGCCCAGTGGGGTGGGCAGCAGCTCGGTCAGCCGGGCGGCGAGCGCACGCACCTCGTCGGCCGAGGTCGCCAGCGCGGTCAGCCGCACCGCGACCAGCAGCAGCGGCACCACCGCGATGCCGGCGTAGAAGGTCAGTCCCGCCGCGATCAGGGCGAGGTCGCGCCCGCGGAGCAACTGCCGGGCGCCGGCCAGCAGGCCCCTCGTCTCGGCGCGCAGGCGGGCTGCGGTCCACCTGCGTTCCGGAGTCACCCGCCCATGCCACCAGCCCCCGCGACCGGGCGCCCGTCGGGGGGTCGGTGGACGGTCAGTCCTCGGAGGTGTCGTCGGTGGTGGGCGCGTCGTTGCCGGGGTTGGGGCCGGTCTCCTGGCACGCGGCGTCGTTCTCGTTGCTGGCGTTCTCGCCGCTCGCGTCGCAGTTGGTGGGCCCGCGGGAGAAGTCGGTGTTGTCGCCGCAGGCGGTCAGGGAGCCGAACAGCGCGAGCACGACCAGCGGCCGGGCCAGGCGCATCCGGGTGGAGGTGGACATGCCTGACTCCTACACGCCCCGGCGCCCGGCCAAACCGCCGGGGGCAGGCAGTCCGGTGACCGGGCGACCACGGAATGTCACCGATGTGATTACACCGGGGTGATTGTCACGCGTCCGTCACGGCCCTTACTCTGTGTACGTCCAACGGGGCGCTCCGTCACCGACCTGGGTGACACCCCGAGGACGCCGTCGAGCCGGTCGCCCCGTGGGGCGCCGGGCCGGGGACCCACCGCAGTCCTGGGGTGCAGCGCGTGTCCGCACGCGCCGGGCGAGTCCACGCCCGAACCCGTCAGCTAACCCGGTAGGCGGCCTGGGAAGAGGAGAACCGCCGCGTGGCGTCCCTGCGCACGTCTGTCCCCGGCATGCCCGTGACCGGCCGCCCGGCCCGCCGCCGGCAGGGTCGCCTCGCCGCCCTCGTCCTCGCCGGGGCCCTGGGGCTCGGCGTGGGGGTCGGGGTGGTCCCCTCGTCCGCCCTGGCCGAGGAGCCCACGACGGCGGCCGAGGCCGCACAGCTCGTGGCCGCCCGCGGGCACGAGCTCGAGGTCGTCACCGAGGAGTTCAACGAGGCCCGCGAGGTGCTCGCCGCGCAGCAGGCCGCGGCCGAGGCCGCCGCCGCCTCCCTCGCCCAGGCCCAGGCCGCCGCCGGCACCGCCCGCGAGCAGGTCGTCGGCATCGCCCGCTCCGCCTACACCGGCAACGGCATGGGTTCGCTGCAGGCGCTCCTGACCAGCGAGGACGCCGACGAGTTCGTCAACCGCGTCAGCCTCCTGCAGGGCGTCGCCGGCTACCAGGGCGAGCTGCTCGGCCAGGCGGTTGCCGCGACCGACACCGCCACCGCCGCCCAGGCCGCCGCCACCGATGCCGCCGTCGAGGCGCAGCGCCAGTACGACGCCGTCGCTGCCCAGCAGGCCGACCTCGAGGACCAGATCGCCGCCTACCAGGCCGACTTCGCCCGGCTGACCGCCGAGGAGCAGCGCGCCGCGCTCGAGGCCGCCGCGGCCGCGCACGCCGCCGAGGACGAGCGGGCCAGCCGCGACGACGAGCGCGAGGAGCCCGCCGCGGCGCAGCCCGCCGAGGAGGCGCCGGCAGCGGCGGCCGCGCCGGCCAGCGGCATCGCCGGCACCGTCGTGGCCACTGCCATGGCGCAGCGGGGCGACCCCTACGTGTGGGCCGCCGCCGGCCCGGACTCCTTCGACTGCTCGGGCCTGACCCAGTACGCCTTCAAGGCCGCCGGTATCAACCTCCCGCACTCGAGCCGGATGCAGTCGCAGATGGGCACCGCGGTCTCCCGGGCCGACCTGCAGCCCGGTGACCTGGTGTTCTTCTACAGCCCGGTCAGCCACGTGGGCATCTACATCGGCAACGGCCAGATGGTGCACGCGCCCACCTCGGGCGACGTCGTCAAGGTGGCCGGCGTCGACTCGATGGGCGGCTACGCCGGCGCCCGCCGCATCGGCTGAGGAAGGACCACCCTCCTCCCCGGGAGGGTGGCCGTTCCGGCGCGTTGCCGGGGTCACACCCGGTCCGGGACCTCCGGCGGAGCCTGCCGCGTTGCACCCTGCGGAGCCGCCGCCGATCCGTGAGGACCGCATCCCCGTGAACCCCCGCACCGTCGCCACCGCCTTCCGCGTCGTCGCCGTCGCCGAGGCGCTGTCCTGGGTGGGCCTGCTGGCCGGGATGTACGTGAAGTACGTGCCGGAGACCTCCGAGGTCGGCGTGCAGGTGTTCGGCCCGGTCCACGGCGCGGTGTTCGTCGCCTACGTCGTCGTGGCGCTGGTCGCGGCCCGGGTGCTCCGCTGGTCCCCGGGGACGACGCTGCTGGCGCTCGCCGCCTCGATCCCGCCGCTGGTCACCGTCGTCTTCGAGCGCTGGGCCGGCCGCACGGGGAGGCTGGCGGTCCCCGCGCGGGCCTGACCTACGGTTCCGGGCATGCCGACCGTGCTGCCCGCCACCGCCCGCACCCTGCTGGCCCGCACCGCCCGGGTGCAGCGCGACGGCCGCGCGCCGAGCCTGGTGGCCGGCGTCGTACGGGACGGCGGCCTGACGTGGTCGGCCGGCCGCGGCGACGTCGCCGAGCCGCACACCGACGTCCAGTACCGGCTCGGCTCGATCAGCAAGACGGTCACCGCGGTCGCCGTCCTGCGGCTGCGTGACGAGGGCCGGCTCGGCCTCGACGACCCGCTCGACCGGCACCTGCCCGGCACCCCGCTGGGCGACCGCTCGATCGGGCAGCTGCTGTCGCACCTGGCCGGCGCGTCCGCCGAGAGCCCCGGCGGCTGGTGGGAGCGGGTGCCCGGCGGGTCCCTGGCCGACCTGGCGCTCGGCGGGGACGACGTCGTCCTGGGCGAGGCCCGGCGCTTCCACTACTCCAACCTCGGCTTCGGCCTGCTCGGCGAGCTCGTGGCCCGGCTGCGCGGGCGGGCATGGGACGACGTGGTCACCGCCGAGGTGCTCGCGCCGCTGGGCATGACCCGGACGACGCCGCGCCCGTCCGGCCGCGCCGCGCAGGGCTGGGCCGTGCACCCGTGGGCCGACGTCGCGCTGCCCGAGCCCGAGCACCACGCCGGCGTGATGGCCGCCGCCGGTCAGCTGTGGGCCACCCTCGCCGACCTCGCCCGGTTCGCCGCGTTCCTGCTCGGCGACACCGGCGACGTGCTGTCCCCGGCCACCCTGGAGGAGATGGCGGTGCCGGCCGGCGTCGACCCGTCGTCCCCGGCCTGGTCGGCGTACGGGCTCGGGCTGCAGGTGCTGCGGGTCGACGGCCGCACGCTGACCGGGCACGGCGGCTCGATGCCGGGCTTCCTCGCCGGGGTGTTCGTCGACCGCGAGGAGGGCACCGGCGGGGTCTCCCTGGCCAACACCACCAGCGGCCTGGACGCGCTGCTGCCCGGGCTGCTCGCCGACCTGCGCGCCGCCGAGCCGCGGGTGGTCGACCCGTGGCGCCCGTCGGAGCCGCCGGTGCCGCTCGAGCAGCTCGGCGTCTGGTACTGGGGCCCGGCGCCGCACGCCCTGCGGGCGGTGGCCGGCGGACTGCTGCACCTGGGGCCGCTGCCCGGACGGGCCGGACGGGCCAGCCGCTTCCGCCGGGGCGAGGACGGCCGGTGGGTCGGGCTGGACGGCTACTACGCCGGGGAGACGCTGCGGATCGCCCCCGACCACCTCGACCTGGGCACGTTCGTCTTCACCCGGCAGCCCTACGACCCCGCGGCCCCCGTTCCCGGCGGCGTCGACCCCCGCGGCTGGACGGTGCCCTGAACCGTCGAGATCACGTGATCTCGACGCCATCGACGCCCTGGCCCGTCGAGATCACGTGATCTCGACGGGCATCGTGCACACCGTCAGGGCCGGTCGAAGGCGTCCATCGTGGTCTTGACGACGGCGCCGTAGGCCAGGTGCGGCACGAGGTCGCTGACCCAGTCGGTGGCCGACCACGTGCGGGGGTCGGTGACGCCCAGCGCCGTCATGGGACCGTTCGCGGCCACCAGCACGCCGAGGGTGGTCAGCAGCGTGCCCACCAGCGGCTGCGACCGGAACCCCGACGCCCGCGCCAGCCCGGTGAGCACGCCGACGCCGACGCCCGCGACCAGGCCGGTGATCGGCCCGAGGCCCTGGAGCCGGTTCTGCCGGTGCTCCTCGTCGCCGGGGATCGGCACGTGCGCCTTCTCGGCGAGCCTCTCCACCGTCTGCTCGGGCGTGGAGCTCGTGCCGCGGCCGCGGACGGTCATGTCCAGGTAGGTGACGGCGTTCAGCGCGGTGGACCCGGCCGCTCCCGCCGCCGCGCCGCGCAGCGCCCAGCCCAGCGTGCTGATGCCCCGCCTGCCCTTGCCGAAGGTCCCCACCGGGGTGCGCTTTGCCATGGCTCCGCCGGTACCCGGGCGCGCGACCTGCGCAAACGGCGCACCATGGGCGGGTGGACGACGCCGGCCCGGCCCTCGAGCGCGCCATCGACGCGCTGCTCGACGCCCGCGCAGCGGGGGCCACGATCTGCCCGTCGGAGGCGGCCCGCGCCGTCGACCCGGAGGGCTGGCGGGCACTCATGCCGCAGGCGCGCGCGGCCGCGGGCAGGCTGGCCGCACGCGGCGCGGTCGAGGTGACCCAGCGCGGCGCGGTGGTCGACGTCGGCACCGCGCGCGGGCCGGTGCGGATCCGGCGGGTCAGCCGCTGACCGGCAGCGGCCGGGACAGGAAGGCGGCGAGCAGCCGGGCGGTGCGGTCGACCGTGCCGGCGTGGAGCACCTCGTAGCCGTGGGTGCTCAGCGTGGGCAGGCTCAACAGGGCCGCCCGCGCCGTCTGGCCCGACGCCTGCGCCTGGGAGGCGTCGGAGTCGAAGGACTGCCACACCGCCGTCTGCGGGTCCAGGCCGAGCTCGGTGCCGACGTCGACCAGCGCGTCGGCGACGGCCCGGTCGTAGACGACGGCGTCGTCGGCGTAGGCCACCACCGGCCCGCCGTCCAGGGTGACCTGGTACTCGGGCTCCGCGGGGCCGACGTCGAGGGCGAGGGTGAGGTCGCCGGGCAGCGTCCGGGCGGCGTGAGAGGCGCCGATCCCGCCCATCTCCTCGTTGGTGGTGGCCACCAGGTACACGTCGCCGTGCGGGCGCCCGCGCAGCAGCCGCGCCGCCCCGACCAGCGCGGTCAGCGCGGCCCGGTCGTCGAGGAAGTACGAGCCGACGTGGTCGCCGAACCGGGTCAGCCCGCGCCGGTCGGCGTGCACGCAGACCCGCGTCCCCGGGTGCACCCCGGCGGCGGCGAGGTCCTCGGCCGGGCAGCCGGTGAAGACGTACACGTGCGACCAGTCCATCGCCTTGTCGCCCTGGTCGGGCTTGGTCTGCCAGATCCGCTGGCTCTCGGCGGTCGTGTGCTCCGAGCCGAGCGTGAGGACGCCGGTGAGCGTCCGGTGCCGGCCGAGGACGGCGACCGGGCCGAGGCCGAAGTTGCCCGGGTACATGACGCCCAGCGAGGTCACCCGCAGCGTGCCGTCGGGCTCGACCCGCTTGACCATCATCGACAGCTCGTCGAGGTGGGCCACGACCCGGACGGCGGGGGCGGACCGGTCCGTCCCGTGCAGGAGCGCCACGAGGTTCCCGGCGGCGTCGACGGTGACCTCGTCGGCCAGCGGCTCGAGCTCCCGCCGGACGACGTCGCGCACCGCCTCCTCGTGCCCGCCGGGGCCGTAGGTGCGGAGCAGTTCGTCGAGCAGGTCGGGCAGCGGGGTGGGCGCCTCGGAGGTCACCGGGAGCCCCTACCCCGACGGCGGGCGCTCTCCCGCCGCCCGCTCGAGCAGCGGGTCGACCCGGTGCTCCACGTAGCGGCGCAGCGCCAGGGCGGTGTCGGTGCGCTCCACACCGGGCAGCGCGAGCACCTGCTCGGTCAGCCGCCACAGGTCGTCGGCGTCGACGGCGACCACCCGCACCAGCAGGTCGGCCGCGCCCGACAGCGCCGTCACCTCCAGCACCTCGGGCATCGCGGCCAGCGCGGCCGCGACCTCCTCGAGACCGCGCTGCACCACCTGCACCGTCACGTAGGCGCCCAGCCGGTAGCCGAGGGCCTCCGGGCGCACGCGGGAGGCGAAGGGGGCGAGCAGTCCGCCGGACTCCAGCCGGGCCAGGCGCGCCTGGACGGTGTTGCGGGCCAGCCCGAGCTGCTGGGACAGCGCCAGCACCGTGGCCCGCGGGTCGGCGTCCAGCGCCTGCACGAGCCGTGCGTCGGTGGCGTCGAGGCGCTCGGGGCCGGCGGGCACGGTGGCAGTCTGACACGTCCGGAGGACGCGGGGCACGCATCCTGCTCAGTGCACCGTCGCGGGCTTGCGCATCCCGCCTCCGGGGTGGTGTGCTCCTCCGCGGCGTGGGACGTGTCACGATGTGTGAGTGGAGCCACAACCCCGGCGCCACAGGACGTCCAGCACCGCGACCGGCCGGCGACCCCGGCAGCCGCGGACGACGGCGAGGAGCAGCGCGTGAGCGTGTCGAGCGCGACCACCGAGATGGTCGACCCCGTACCCGGGGCGGCCGCGCCCCACCTGCCGCAGCAGCCCGACCTGGTGCAGCTGCTCACCCCCGAGGGCGAGCGCGTCGAGCACCCCGACTACCCGCTCGACGTCTCCGCCGACGAACTGCGCGGGCTCTACCGCGACCTCGTGCTGGTCCGGCGGTGGGACGTCGAGGCGACCGCGCTGCAGCGCCAGGGCGAGCTGGGCATCTGGGCCTCGCTGCTGGGCCAGGAGGCCGCGCAGATCGGCGCCGGCCGGGCGATGGCCCACGACGACATGGCCTTCCCGACCTACCGCGAGCACGGCGTCGCCTGGACCCGCGGGGTCGACCCGCTGCACGTCATCAGCCTCTTCCGCGGCGTGGACAACGGCGGCTGGGACCCGGTGGCGACCGGCTTCAACCTCTACACCGTGGTCATCGGCGCGCAGTGTCTGCACGCCACCGGCTACGCCATGGGCCTGCAGCGCGACGGCGCCGAGACCGCGACGCTGGCCTTCCTCGGCGACGGCGCGACCAGCCAGGGCGAGGTCAACGAGGCGCTGATCTGGGCGGCCAGCTTCTCGGCGCCGGTCGTCTTCTTCTGCCAGAACAACCAGTACGCGATCAGCGTGCCGCTGGAGCGGCAGACCCGGATCCCGCTGTACCAGCGCGCGGCCGGGTTCGGCTTCCCCGGCGTGCGGGTCGACGGCAACGACGTCCTCGCCGTGCTCGCCGTGACCCGGGCGGCGCTGACCGCCGCCCGCGAGGGCCAGGGCCCGACGTTCATCGAGGCCTTCACCTACCGGATGGGCGCGCACACCACTTCCGACGACCCCACCCGCTACCGGCTGGCCAGCGAGCTGGAGGAGTGGAAGCTGCGCGACCCGATCGCGCGCCTAAAGGCCTACGTCTCGCGCACCGGCGTCGCCGACGCCGGGTTCTTCGACGCCGTCGAGGCCGAGGCCGACGAGCTGGCGGCGCGGATCCGCTCGGGCACCACCGAGATGGCCGACCCGCCCGGGACGGCGATGTTCGACCAGGTCTACGCCGAGCAGACGCCGCTCGTCGCCGCGCAGCAGGCGGAGTTCGAGGCCTACCAGGCGTCCTTCGAGGAGGGCGGGCACTGATGTCCGAGACGCTGACCATCGGCAAGGCCCTCAACCTGGGCCTGCGCCGCGCCATGGAGGACGACGCCAAGGTCGTGCTCATGGGCGAGGACATCGGGCGCCTCGGCGGGGTCTTCCGGATCACCGACGGCCTGCAGAAGGACTTCGGCGAGGACCGCGTCGTCGACACCCCGCTGGCCGAGGCGGGCATCCTCGGCACCGCCGTCGGGCTGGCCATGCGCGGCTACCGGCCGGTCTGCGAGATCCAGTTCGACGGGTTCGTCTTCCCGGCCTACAACCAGATCGTCACGCAGGTCGCCAAGATCCACGCCCGCTCGCGCGGCCGGCTGCCCATGCCGATCGTCATCCGGATCCCCTTCGGTGGCGGCATCGGCGCGGTCGAGCACCACAGCGAGAGCCCGGAGGCGTACTTCGCGCACACCCCGGGGCTGAAGGTGGTCGCCGTCAGCAACCCGGTCGACGCCTACTGGGGCATCCAGCAGGCCATCGCCCACCCCGACCCGATCGTCTTCCTCGAGCCCAAGCGGCGGTACTGGGAGAAGGCGGAGGTCGACACCGACGCGACGCCGGACCCGCTGTTCGCCTCCCGGGTCGTCCGCGGCGGCGACGACGTCACGGTGCTGGCCTACGGCCCGATGGTGAAGACCGCGCTGCAGGCCGCCGAGGCCGCCGCCGAGGAGGACCGCTCGCTCGAGGTCGTCGACCTGCGCACCCTCTCGCCACTGGACCTCGACCCGGTGTTCGACTCGGTGCGGCGCACCGGGCGCTGCGTCGTCGTCCACGAGGCGCCGGTGACCCTGGGCCTGGGTGCGGAGATCGCCGCGCGGGTGACCGAGACGTGCTTCCACTCGCTGGAGGCGCCGGTGCTGCGGGTGGGTGGCTACGACACCCCGTACCCGCCGTCGAAGCTCGAGGAGGAGTACCTCCCCGACCTCGACCGGGTGCTCGACGCCGTCGACCGCGTGATGGAGTTCTGACCGATGGCACTGCGCCAGTTCAAGCTGCCCGACGTCGGGGAGGGCCTGACCGACGGGGAGATCCTGCAGTGGCTCGTCGCGGTGGGTGACACCGTGACGGTCAACCAGCCGCTGTGCGAGGTCGAGACGGCCAAGGCCGCCGTCGAGCTGCCCTCCCCGTACGCCGGCACGGTGACCGAGCTGCTGTTCGAGGCGGGCACGACCGTCGACGTCGGCACGCCGATCATCACGATCGACACCGGTGGGGACGCCCCGGCGCCCGCGCCGGCGGCCGGCGGTGCCGCGCCCGCGGCGGAGTCCGCGGAGCCCGCCGCCGGGCTGATCGGCGGGGCGGCACCCGGCGGGCGGACGGCGGTGCTCGTGGGCTACGGCCCGCGGAACACCGAGGCCCGCCGCCGGCCGCGCCGCGCGGTGCACTCCGCGCCGGCCCCGGTCGGCGCCGACTACGGCTCGGGTGGGCAGGACCGGCCGCCGCTGCTGGCCACCGCCCCCGACGCCACCGTCAAGCCGGTGCGGCACGGCGGGCTCGAGGTCGGCCGGCAGGCCGAGGCGCACGCCCGAGCGGAGGCGGCCGCCCCCTCCCGGCCGGTCGCGCCGGGGCACGGGCGGGTCCGGCCGCTGGCCAAGCCGCCGGTGCGCAAGCTGGCCCGCGACCTCGGCGTCGACCTCACCGCGCTCACCGGCAGCGGCGCCGGTGGCGTGATCACCCGCGAGGACGTCACCGCCGCGGCCGCGGCACCGCCGGCCGAGGCGACCGCTCAGGCGGCGGCCCCCGCGCCGGCTGCCGACCCGGCCCGGGACCTCGCCCAGGACCTCACCCAGGACCTGGTGCCCGACCTCGCCACGGTCCCGGCCGGCGCGCCGGCCGCCGGCGAGCGGGTGCCGGTCAAGGGCGTGCGCAAGGCGACCGCGGCGGCGATGGTGGCCAGCGCGTTCACCGCGCCGCACGTCACCGAGTTCCTCACCGTCGACGTCACGCGGATGATGAAGCTGCGGTCGCGGACCGCCGCCCGGCCGGAGTTCGCCGGGGTGAAGGTCAGCCCGCTGCTGTTCGTCGCGAAGGCGCTGCTGCTCGCGGCCAACCGGCACCCGATGGTGAACAGCTCCTGGGACGAGGCCGCGCAGGAGATCGTCGTCCACGGGCAGGTCAACCTCGGCATCGCCGCGGCCACCCCGCGCGGGCTGATCGTGCCCAACGTCAAGGGCGCCGACCGGCTCTCGCTGCGCGAGCTCGCCGCGGCGCTCACCGAGCTGACCGAGACCGCCCGGGCCGGGCGGACGGCGCCGGCCGACATGTCCGGCGGGACGATCACGATCACCAACGTCGGCGTGTTCGGCGTCGACACCGGCACGCCGATCCTCAACCCCGGCGAGTCGGCGATCCTGGCCTTCGGCGCCGTCCGCGAGATGCCGTGGGTGCACAAGGGCAGGGTCCGCGTGCGGCAGGTGACCCAGCTCGCGCTGTCGTTCGACCACCGGGTGATCGACGGGGAGCTCGGCAGCCGGTTCCTCGCCGACGTGGGCGCCCTGCTGTCCGACCCCCGGACCGCGCTCGCCTACTGATCGCACACGCCAGCGGGCCCTGCCGGATCACCGCCAGGGCCCGCTGGCGTCGCCGGGAGGGTCAGGCCCGGCGGTCGAGCTGCCCGCGCAGCAGCAGCCAGCCGACGACGGCCAGGTAGGCGCCCACCGGCACCCCGCCGCCGGTCTGGGACAGGACCAGGAAGACCGGCGTCACCAGCGGCAGCAGCGCCACGAGCGGGCGGGACACCCGCCGCGAGCGCCACAGGGCGACGGCCAGGGCGACCGAGCCGAGGAACCACAGTGCGTTGGCGACCAGCGCCACGGCGGGGAAGAAGGACAGGTCCTCGCCGTTGACCGCGCTCGACAGCATGCCGCCGCTGAGGAGCACGGTGCCGGCCGAGGCGACGTACGCCGTCCACCGCGCGCCGGCCAGCGCGGCGAGCCGGAGGTAGAGCACCGGCAGCGCCCACAGCATGACGCTGGTGCCCACGAGCAGGGCGGCGGTCCGCGGCTCGATCGCCGGGTCGGTGTCCTGCGGGTGGAGCACCTGGGTGACGCCGACGGCGACGGAGATGCCGGCGGCGACGAGCGCGGCGGCGCCGGCCCGGGTGTCGGGGCGCCGGCCGGCCGGGGCGGTGGCGGGGGTGGGCAGCGTGGTGGTCACGAGAGCTCCTCGGGGTGCAGGGAGTCGCCTGGTCAGGCGGTCGCCGAGGACGCTAGGGACGGCCGGGACCGGCGACATCGGCCTGCGGTCCACATCCGCACCGCAGCCGGTCGCGACCGCGGCGTCGACCATCGTCGAACCCCCGTGTCGCCTCGAGGTGGACGTGCGGGCGGGGCGGTGACCCGTAGGTTCGGCGTCCGTGACGACGACCGCCGGGGCCGCCCGGCACCCCGCCGTCGCGGCGGCGTCGGTGCCCCGCTGGACCAGCGGGCTGGACCTGGCCGTCGCGGCCGGCCTCGCGGTGTGGGGGCTGGTGGAGGTCGTCCTCTCGCCCGACCTCGCCCCGGTGCCCGGCACGCTGTTCGTCCTGGTCGTGACCCTCCCGCTGGCGCTGCGCCGCCGGTTCCCCGGATCGGTCACCGCCGTGGTCGCGGCCGCCCTCGTCGTGCACGCGGCGACCGCGGAGGCGGCGGCGACCTTCACGCCCTTCCCCAGCCTGCTGCTGGCCGCCTTCAGCGTCGCCGTGCACGTCCGCTCCCTGCCCGCGGCCGTGGGCCTGGGTGCGCTGCCGGTGGTCGCGATGGGGGTGGCCGGGCAGCTCGGCTACTTCGGCGTCGAGGCCGCCCACCCGCGCTCGCTGGTGCTGCTGCTCTTCTTCGTCGCCGGCGCCTGGACCGGCGGGCGCGTCGTCCACCACCGGGCACTGGCCGCGCTGTGGGCCGAGGAGGACTCGGCCGCCGCGGCCGGCGAGGCCGTCGCGCTCGAGCGCGCCCGCATCGCCCGCGAGCTGCACGACGTCGTCGCCCACTCGGTCTCGGTCGTCGTGCTGCAGACCGGTGCCGCCGAGGCGTTCGTCGTCCGCGACCCCGACCGCGCGCTCGCCCACCTCGGCATGGCCCGGCGCACCGCCGCCGAGGCGATGCGGGAGATGCGCCACCTGCTCGACGTGCTGCGCGAGGGACACCCGGACTACACGCCGCAGCCGGGCATCTCCCGGCTCGAGGACCTCGTCCGCGACGCCCGCGGCGCCGGTCTCGACGTCGACCTGGCCGTGCGCGGTGAGGGCGCCGCGGTCCCCGACGGGCCCTCGCTCGCGGTCTACCGGCTGGTGCAGGAGTCGCTGACCAACGTGCTCAAGCACGCCCCCGGCGCCCGGGTCGGCGTGCGGGTCGAGGTCGACGCGCAGGAGGTGCGGCTCCAGGTGCGCGACGACGGTGGCCACCGGGTCGGGAGCGTGCCCGCCGTCCCCGGCGGTGACCTCGCCGGCGGCGGCGGCGGGCACGGCGTCCCGGGGATGCGCGAGCGGGTGCGGGTCTACGGCGGCTCGCTGACCGTGGGCGCCGTCGACCCGGCCGGCTGGGAGGTCCGTGCGGTGCTGCCGCTGGTGGGGCCGTGACCGCGCCGGGCCCGCTGCGCGTGGTGGTGGCCGACGACCACGCGCTGGTCCGGTCGGGCATCGCCGGCGTGCTCGAGGGTGCCGGGCTGGCGGTGGTGGGCGAGGCCGCGGACGGGCAGGAGGCGGTCGAGCAGGCGCTCGCGCACCGGCCCGACGTCGTCGTCATGGACGTGCGCATGCCGCGGACCGACGGCATCGAGGGCACCCGGCGGCTGCGCCGGCTCGCCGAGCCCCCGCAGGTGCTGGTGCTGACCACCTTCGACCTCGACGAGTACGTGTTCCGGGCGCTGGAGGCCGGGGCCGCCGGCTTCCTCCTCAAGGACGCCCCGCCGGACCGGCTGGTCGAGGCGGTGCGGGTCGTGGCGACGGGGGAGGCGCTGCTGGCGCCCGTGGTGACCCGGCGGCTGATCGAGCGCTACCTGCAGGCGCCCCCGGCCGCGTCGGGACCCGACCCGGCCGCCGACCTGAGCCCCCGGGAGCGAGAGGTCTGGCACCTGCTGGCCCAGGGCCTGTCCAACACCGAGATCGCCGCCGCGCTCGTCGTCACCGAGGCGACGGTGAAGGCGCACGTCACGCGGCTGCTGGCCAAGCTCGGCGTGCGGGACCGCGTCCAGGCCGTGGTGCGCGCCTACGAGACTGGCCTGGTGCGGCCCGGGCGACCACGATGACCCGGTGACCGACCTGGACGGGCTGCTGGCCCTCGCCGCGCGCTCGCGGCTGCCCGGCGGCGGGTTCGGCTACCTGCGCAGCGACGGCTCGGTCGAGCCCGGCCGCCCGCAGGAGACCTGGATCGTCGCCCGGATGACCCACGTCTTCGGCCTGGCGCACCTGCTGGGCCGGCCCGGCGCGGGGGAGGTGGCCGCCTCCGGGGTGGCCGGGCTGCGCGGCGGGCCGCTGCACGACGGCGTGCACGGGGGCTGGCGGGCGGCCGAGGACGACGACACCAAGTCCGCCTACGTGCACGCCTTCGCCGTCCTGGCGGGGGCCACGGCCACCGCCGCCGGCACCGAGGGCGGCCGCGCGCTGCTGGAGGAGGCTCTGGAGGTCTGGGAACGGCGGTTCTGGGACGACGCCGCCGGTCTGGCCGTGGAGGAGTGGACTGCCGGCTGGTCCCGGCTGTCGGACTACCGCGGCGCCAACGCCAACATGCACGGCGTCGAGGCCACGCTGGCCGCCGCCGACGCGCTCGGCGGGGACGAGGCCGTGCGGCTGCGGCAGCGGGCGCTGCGCAGCACCGAGCGGATCGTGCACGGCTGGGCCCGCGAGCGGGACTGGCGGCTGCCCGAGCACTTCACCGCAGAGTGGACGCCGCTGCCGGAGTTCAACCGCGACCGGCCGGCCGATCCGTTCCGGCCCTACGGCGTCACGGTGGGCCACCAGTTCGAGTGGGCGCGGCTGACCCTCCACCTGCGCGCGGTCCTCGACGACCCGCCGGCCTGGTTGCTCGACGACGCCGTCGCGCTGTTCGACGCCGCCGCCGGGCGGGGCTGGGCGGCCGACGGCGAGCCGGGCTTCCCCTACACGCTCGGCTGGGACGACCGCCCGGTGGTGCCCGCGCGGATGCACTGGGTGCTGTGCGAGGCGGTGGCGGCGGCGACCGTGCTCGGCGCGGTCACCGGGCAGCCCCGGTACGGCGAGCTCGCCACCACCTGGTGGGCGCACGGCGAGGAGCGGTTCGCCGACCCCGCCACCGGCAGCTGGCACCACGAGCTGACGCCGACCGGGGAGGTGGCCACCGGCACCTGGTCCGGCCAGCCCGACGCCTACCACCTCGCGCAGGCGCTGCTGCTGCCCGGCCGGCCGGTGCGGGGCAGCGTCGCCGCAGCCCTGCGCTGACCGGTGTGTCCGCCCGCGCGGGGCGGGGTAGGCCCGGATCGCCCACAACGAGATCCCGAGCAACGAGGAGCGTTCCCGTGGCCAGCGTGCAGGAATCCGTCGACGTCGACGTCCCGATCCGGGTCGCCTACGACCAGTGGACGCAGTTCGAGTCGTTCCCGCAGTTCATGGGTGGCGTCGAGCGCATCACCCAGGTCGACGACACGCACACGCACTGGATCACCAACATCGACGGCGTCAAGCGCGAGTTCGACGCCGAGATCACCGAGCAGCACCCCGACGAGCGCGTCGCCTGGGCGAGCACCGGCGGTGACGCCAAGCACGCCGGGGTGGTCACCTTCCACCGCCTCGACGACACCAAGACCCGCGTCATGATCCAGATCGACTGGGAGCCCACCGGCGTGGTGGAGAAGGTCGGGGCCGCGCTCGGCTTCGACGACCGGCAGGTCAAGGCCGACGCCAAGCGGTTCAAGGAGTTCATCGAGAGCCGCGGCACCGAGACCGGCGCCTGGCGCGGCGACGTCCCGCGCCCCGACCAGCGCTGAACCGGCCGGCGCGATGATCAGGTGACCTGATCCCCGGGCGTCCACCCACCCCTCCCCCCCGGACGGAGCACGCTCCACCTTCAGGGCCCCTCATCGTAGGGGAGCGCGCCACCCCCAAGTAGTCGGGCGCCC
>NZ_JBJGYX010000074.1:0-23154 GCF_054050195.1 Geodermatophilus sp. SYSU D00710 | reverse complement strand
GGCCCGCCCGGCGGCGCGGCCCGCCCCCCCCCCGCCCCCCCCCCCGACCCCCCCCCCCCCCCCCCCCCCCCCCCCCCCCCCCCCCCCCCCCCCCCCCCCCCCCCCCCCCCCCCCCCCCGAACCGGGCCGGATCCCGCCGAGATCACGTGATCTCGACGCGGCGCGAGCGACCCCACAGACGCCGACAGGGGCGGCCCCGCGAGTGCGGGACCGCCCCTGCCAGGCGTTGCTGGTGCTACGGGGTGACCGGACTCAGAAGTCCATGCCGCCCATGCCGCCGTCGCCACCCGGAGCGGCCGCGGCGGCCTTCTCCGGCTTGTCGGCGATGACGGCCTCGGTGGTGAGGAAGAGCGCCGCGATGGAGGCGGCGTTCTGCAGCGCCGAGCGGGTGACCTTGGCCGGGTCGATGATGCCGGCCGAGACCAGGTCCACGTACTCGCCGGTGGCGGCGTTGAGGCCGTGGCCCACCTCGGAGTTGCGGACCTTCTCCGCCACGACGCCGCCCTCGAGGCCGGCGTTGACGGCGATCTGCTTCAGCGGCGCCTCGAGCGCGACGCGCACGATGTTGGCACCGGTGGCCTCGTCACCCTCGACGTCGAGCTTCTCGAACGCGACGGCGGCGGCCTGCGCCAGGGCGACGCCACCACCGGCGACGATGCCCTCCTCGACGGCGGCCTTGGCGTTGCGCACCGCGTCCTCGATGCGGTGCTTGCGCTCCTTGAGCTCGACCTCGGTCGCGGCGCCGGCCTTGATGACGGCGACGCCACCGGCCAGCTTGGCCAGGCGCTCCTGCAGCTTCTCGCGGTCGTAGTCGGAGTCCGACTTGTCGATCTCGGCGCGGATCTGGTTCACCCGGCCGGCGATCTGGTCGGTGTCACCGGCGCCCTCGACGATCGTCGTCTCGTCCTTGGTGACGACGACCTTGCGGGCGCGGCCGAGCAGGGCGACGTCGGCGGTGTCGAGCTTGAGGCCGACCTCCTCGCTGATGACCTGGCCACCGGTGAGGATGGCGATGTCGGCGAGCATGGCCTTGCGGCGGTCACCGAAGCCGGGGGCCTTGACCGCGACGGACTTGAAGGTGCCGCGGATCTTGTTCACGACCAGGGTCGCGAGGGCCTCGCCCTCGACGTCCTCGGCGATGATGGCCAGCGGCTTGCCCGACTGCATGACCTTCTCCAGCAGCGGGAGCAGGTCCTTGACCGAGCTGATCTTGCTGTTGACGACGAGCACGTACGGGTCGTCGAGGACGGCCTCCATGCGCTCGGCGTCGGTGACGAAGTAGGGCGAGATGTAGCCCTTGTCGAAGCGCATGCCCTCGGTGAGCTCGAGCTCGAGGCCGAAGGTGTTGCTCTCCTCGACGGTGATGACGCCTTCCTTGCCGACCTTGTCCATCGCCTCGGCGATGAGCTCACCGATGGCGGTGTCGGCGGCGGAGATCGACGCGGTGGCGGCGATCTGCTCCTTGGTCTCGACGTCCTTGGCGCTGGAGAGCAGGTGCTCGGTGACCGAGGCGACGGCCTTCTCGATGCCCTTCTTCAGGGCCATCGGGTTGGCGCCGGCGGCGACGTTGCGCAGACCCTCGCGGACGAGCGCCTGGGCCAGCACGGTGGCGGTGGTGGTGCCGTCACCCGCGACGTCGTCGGTCTTCTTCGCGACCTCCTTGACCAGTTCGGCGCCGATCTTCTCCCAGGGGTCCTCGAGCTCGATCTCCTTGGCGATGCTCACACCGTCGTTGGTGATGGTGGGAGCACCCCACTTCTTCTCGAGGACGACGTTGCGGCCCTTGGGGCCGAGCGTCACCTTGACGGCGTCGGCGAGGGTGTTCATGCCCCGCTCGAGGCCGCGGCGCGCCTCTTCCTCGAAGGCGATCATCTTGGCCATGTGGTGATGTCCTCCATGCATGGATCGCTGCACGGCCGGGACCGGCGCCCGCGACGGACGACACCGGGGCCGCGGACGCTCCTACGGCCCGCGCTCCGGTGCCTCACCGTTCCGACCTGATTGGCACTCGGCACTGTCGAGTGCCAACCCGAAGTCTGGCACTCGCCCCTGCCGAGTGCAAGAACGGGGGGTGGGCGCCGGCTGTTCCCGGAACAGCGACGGCCCGGCCCCCCTGCGCGGGGGACCGGGCCGTGGCGCGGTGCCAGGAGTCAGGCGACGCGGACGCCGTCGGCCTGCGGGCCCTTCTCGCCCTGGACGACCTCGAAGGTGACCCGCTGGCCCTCGTCGAGGCTCTTGTAGCCGTCCATCTGGATGGCCGAGTAGTGGACGAAGACGTCCTGGCCGCCGTCGACGGCGATGAAGCCGAAGCCCTTCTCGGCGTTGAACCACTTCACGGTGCCCTGTGCCACGTGTGCTCCCACGGTGCGTGCGTGCGGACGGTTCCCCGTGGTCCGGGGACCGGGGTACAGCTCTTCCGCCCGTCGGACACGTGCGTGGAACTGACGACCGCGCGAGACGGTACAACAGGGACGCCGTCGTGGGGAGATGCCGCACACACGACTCGAGGACGACCGGGCGGGATGTCACCCGCCGGATCGACGGCCCCGAGCGTACGCCTCAGCCGATGAGGCCCGCCGACCGGACCGACCGCAGCGACGGCTCCACCCGGTGCGTCGGGCCGACCACCGGCGTCAGCGGGTCGAGGGTCTTGAGGCCCTCGCCGGTGTTGAGGACGACGGTCTCCCGCGCCGGGTCCAGCCGGCCGTCCTCGACCAGCTGCCGCAGCACGGCCACGGTCACGCCGCCGGCGGTCTCGGCGAAGACGCCGGTGGTGCGGGCGAGGTCGCGGATGCCCTGGACGATCTGCTCGTCGCCGACCCGGCCGACCGCGCCGCCGGTGCGCCGGATCGCGTCGAGCGCGTAGGGCCCGTCGGCGGGGTTGCCGATGTTCAGCGACTTGGCGATGCCGGTGGGCTTGACCGGCTTGACGACGTCCCAGCCGTTGTCGAAGGCGGTCGCGATCGGGTCGCAACCGGCCGACTGGGCGCCGAACACCCGCCACTCGGTGGCCTCGACGATCCCGGCGGCGGCCAGCTCGCGGAAGGCCTTGTCCACCTTGGTCAGCAGCGAGCCCGAGGCCATCGGGATCACGACCTGGGCCGGGATCCGCCAGCCCAGCTGCTCGGCGATCTCGTAGCCCATCGTCTTGGAGCCCTCGGCGTAGTAGGGCCGCACGTTCTGGTTGACGAAGGCGGTGTCCTCGAACTCGTCGGTCTCGGCGAGCTCGCTGGTCAGCCGGTTGACGTCGTCGTAGGAGCCGTCGACGGCGACCAGCGTCTGGCCGTAGACCGCCGACTGCACCACCTTGCCCGGCTCGAGGTCGGCCGGGATGAAGACGAACGACGGGATGCCCGCACGGGCGGCGTGCGCGGCCACGGAGTTGGCCAGGTTGCCGGTCGAGGCGGCGGCGATCTTCCGGTAGCCGAGGCCCCGGGCGGCCGTGGCGGCCAGCGACACCACGCGGTCCTTGAACGAGTGCGTGGGGTTGCCCGAGTCGTCCTTGACCCACAGCCCGCCGGTGACGCCGAGTTCGGCGGCCAGCCGGTCGGCGCGCACCAGCGGGGTCAGGCCCGGGTCGAGGGAGACGCGGTCGGCGGGGTCCTGGCCCACCGGCAGCAGCGCGGCGTAGCGCCAGATGTTCTGCGGGCCGGCCTCGATCTGCTCGCGGGTCACCGACCGGAGGGCCTCGGGGTCGTAGTCGACCTCGAGCGGGCCGAAGCACTCGGCACAGGCGTGCTCGGCGATCAGGCCGAAGGTGGCGCCGCAGTTGCGACAGACGAGGCCGCGGGCGGGACTCGGCGGGACCGGGCCACGCGCGTGCACGTCGGCCTGGGCGGATCCGGGAGCGGTCAGGGTCATGCGACGACTACCTCCTCATCTTCCCCGCGGCGGGCCGTCGAGCCGCGCGGGACGGAATTGGCACCTCTCGCCGCTCGCGCGGCGGGTTGCCGGGGCTTCACCGGGCCGTGTCCCTCTGCCCCTCTGGATGAGTGGAACGGGCCGGACTCTACCCGGCTGCCGGGACCGCCCCGCGGCCCGGCCATGCTGGGCGCCGTGGCAGCGCGCATCGTCTACACCGACCTCGACGGCACCATGGTCGGCCCGCGGGGGTCGTTCTGGCACGACGCCGGCGGGTCGCCCACCGCGGAGCCCGCGGCCGCGCTGCTGGAGCTGCACACCGCCGGGGTCGCGCTGGTGATCGTCAGCGGGCGGACCGCCGACCAGGTCACCGAGGCCGGGCGGATCTTCGCCGCCGACGGCGCGATCGCCGAGCTGGGGTCGCTGGTGACCTGGCGGGGCGGGCGCGAGCGGCACCACCTCACCGGCGAGCTGCCCGCCGGGTACGCCGGCCGCACGCCGATGGACGTGATGGCCGAGCTCGGCGTCGTCGAGGCGCTGTGCGCCGCCCACCCTGGCCGGCTGGAGTGGCACGCGCCCTGGCACGCCACGCACGAGGGCGACGCGCTGCTGCGCGGCTACGTCGACCCCCTCGCCGTCGACGCCTGGCTGGCCGAGCGCGGGCTGGGCTGGCTGACCCTCAACGACAACGGCGCCATCCCGGCGTCGGCGCGGCTGAGCCTGGCGCCGGAGGGGCAGCTGGCGCGGGTCTACCACCTCATGCCGCGTGGCATCTCCAAGGGCGCGGCCATCGCCTGGGACCTCGAGCGGCGCGGCCTGGACCCCGCCGACGCCGTCGCCATCGGGGACAGCGCCAGCGACCTGGACATGGCGCCCGCCGTGGGCCGGCTGTGGATCACCGCGAACGGCGCCGAGGTGGGGGGCATGGCCGGGCTGATGGACGCCGTCCCGAACGTCTCGGTGACCGAGGGCGCCATGGGCGTCGGCTGGGCCCAGGCCGTACGAGCGAGCTTGTGAGCGGGTCGCGCCGAGTGGGCCCCGGAGGGGTCCGCGCAGGCGCGACGGAAGGGCTCCACGTCCCCTGGGGGACGGCTCCTGGCCGCGGTGTCGCCCGGTAGGGCGACCGTTACGACGTGACGTCGCGGCGGGAGAAGTGGCGGAACGCCAGCGCGGTGAAGACGGCGACGTAGACGAGTGACTGGACCACCCCGCGGAACAGGTCCGAGGAGTCGACCGGGGTCTGCAGCAGGTCGGTCCACGCGAAGGACTCCGCGGTGGGGAACCAGTCGCGGATCCCGCCGAGCTGCTCGACCTGGTCGAGGATCGAGAAGACGATCGTGGTGAACACCGCACCGCCGACCGCGGCCAGGGGCGCGTCGGTGATCGTGGACAGCCAGAACGCCAGCGCGCCGACCACGAGCAGGTGCACGGACAGGTAGCCGAGCATCCCGGCCAGCCGCAGCAGCCCCTCGCCCTGCGGGAGGCTCACCCCGATCGGTGTGCGGATGTCGTCGAAGCCGAAGGCGATCCCGCCGGCCACCACCGCGACCAAGGCGAGGGTGAGCAGCGCGGCCACCGACAGCACCAGCGCGGCCAGCCACTTCTGCCGGAGCAGCCGCATCCGCGGCACCGGGGTGGCCAGCGTGTAGCGCAGCGACCCCCACTGCGCCTCGCTGGCCACGGTGTCGCCGAAGAACAGCGCGTAGACCACGACGAGGAAGAAGCCGGTGGTCGCGAACAGCACGAACAGCGTGAAGTTCAGCCCGCTGGAGGTGGCGACGTCGACCAGGTTGATCCGGCTGTTCTCCTGCGCGTCCTCGCTGGCGCCCAGCTGCAGCGCGGCGATGAGCACCAGCGGCAGGGCGACCATGAGCGTGAACACGCCCAGGGTGCGCCGCCGCTTGAACTGCCGGCGCAGCTCGACCGACAGCCGCAGCGTGCGCTCGGGCCGGTAGCCGGCGACCGCGCCGGTGGACTGGACGTGCTCGGTCGCGGTCACGACTCCCCCACGAGTGCCAGGAACGCGTCCTCCAGGCGGCGGCGCGGCGTGAACTGGTCGACGGCGACGCCCGCGTCCACCAGCGCCTGCAGCGCGGCCGCGCGGGAGGTCCGCGGCCCCAGCTCGGCGACCAGCCCCTCGTCGGTGCGCTCCACGGTCACGCCGGGCAGCCCGGACAGGACGGCGGCCGCGCGGTCGGCGTCGGCCGGGTCGGTCAGGCCCACGAGCACCGCGCCGCCGGTGCCGACGATCTCCTCGACCGTGCCCTGCGCGATCTTCTGCCCCTTGGCCATGACGACCACGTGGGTGCAGGTCTGCTCGATCTCGCTGAGCAGGTGGCTGGAGACGATGACCGTGCGGCCGGTGGCGGCGTAGGAGCGCAGCACCTCGCGCATGGCGTGGATCTGCGGCGGGTCCAACCCGTTGGTCGGCTCGTCGAGGACCAGCAGGTCGGGCAGGCCCAGCATCGCCTGGGCGATCGCGACGCGCTGCCGCATGCCCTGGCTGTAGCGGCGGACCGGGCGGTCGATGGCGGCGCCGAGGCCGGCGACCTCGATCGCCTCCTCCATGTGCGCGTCCTCGGCCGGCCGGCCGGTCGCCGCCCAGTACAGGGTGAGGTTGTCGCGGCCGGACAGGTGCGGCATCAGGCCGGTGCCCTCGACGAAGGAGCCCAGCCGGGACAGCACCGGCGCGCCCGGTCCCGCCGCGTGGCCGAAGACGCTGATCCGCCCCTGCGTCGGGCGGATCAGGCCCATGAGCATGCGCAGCGACGTCGTCTTGCCCGCCCCGTTGGGGCCGAGCAGGCCGAGCACCTGGCCGCGGCGGACCTCGAAGGACAGGTCGCGGACGGCGACGAAGCCGTCCTTGTAGGCCTTGGTCACGGCCTCGAAGCGCAGCGGCACGTCCTCGCCGTCGGGCTCGACCTCGGAGGTGACCCGCCGGCGCCGGCGGCCCCAGAGCACCGCGGCCGCCCAGCCGAGCAGGCCGAGGACGACGACGGCGCCGAGCAGCCACCACCAGCGGGAGGTGCCGCCGTCGGCCTGCGCCTCGCCCGCCACGCCGGGGACGGCGAGCACGGTGCCGCCGTTGCCGGCGCCGGCCAGGGACACCGAGTAGACGCCCGCCTCGGCCGGCAGCGCGAAGCCCTGGTCGGTGGAGCTGACGACGACCCGCATCGTGTGGCCTGCCTCGAAGCGGTGCACGATCCCGGGCAGCGTGACGGCGACCTCGGTGGGTGCGGAGGGGTCCGCGGACAGGCCGGTCAGCGACAGCGGGGCGACCAGCCCGCCGGGCAGCGTCTGGGCGCCGTCGGGGCCGACGTCGTAGAGCTTGGCGAACAGCGTCGCGGTGCCGGTGGGCGAGGCGACGGCGAGCTCGACGGTCGGGGCGCCGACCACCTCGACGGCCTCGTCGAGCGGCTCGGTGGAGAAGGCGGCGAACTGGCCGGGGATCTCCACGGCGGTGCCGCCGAGCGCGGAGGCGAGCGAGCCCAGGCCCGGGACGGTGGTGATCGCCGCGGGGGTGCCGCCGGCCGGGGTGACCACCGGCTGGAGCGCGCCGTCGAGGGCGAGCTCGGTGCGCGCGGTGGGCCCGGTCCCCGCGAGGCCGGGGTAGGCGTCGGTGACGACGCTCTGCGTGCCCCCCTGGACGCTGCCGAGCGTGCTGCCCAGGCCGCTGGGGACGGGGAACTCGAAGCCGGTGCCGGGGTCCTCGCCGCGGGCCGGGTCGTCCTCGTCGCGCAGGTGCCAGCCGAACCAGCCGGCGACGAGCTCGCGCAGCTCGGCGGTCTCCCGCTCGGACGGCTGGGAGTCGTGGCCGCCGGCGTACCAGACGACCTTCACCGGGGTGCCGTTGGCGGCGATCCCGCGGGCGTTGGCGTCGGCCTGACCGAGGCCGAACAGCGAGTCCTCGGTGCCCTGCACCAGCAGGGTGGGTGCGGTGATCCGGTCGAGCACGGCGGCCGGGCTGCTGCGGTCGAGCACCGCGGCGACCTCCGGCGTCAGGGTCCCGGTGGCCGCGGCGGCCTGGTAGGCGGCGCAGATGTCGGCGCGGAACCGGCCGCAGGTCAGCGCCTGCTCCACCGCGGCGGGGTCGACCGTGGACAGGTCGACCGGCAGGTCCTCGAGCGAGGGGACCGAGGCCGGGGCGGCGGCCGCGCCGTCGCCGGTGGCGCCCCCGCTGTCCTCACCGTCCTCGGCCTCGGCCGCCCCTCCGCCGCCGAGGGCGTCGAGCAGCCCGCCGCCGGGGGCCGACCCCACGCCGAAGAACAGCCCGGACCACAGGCGCTTGTAGACGCCGGTGCCGGGGTCCTGCGGGGTGGCCGCGGGGGTGGCGGCGTCGACGGCGCCGGTCTGGGAGGGGAACAGCGCGGCGGTCAGCGAGTGCCAGGTGATCTGCGGCGCGATGGCGTCGACCCGGTCGTCGTAGGCGGCGCCGAGCAGGGACAGCGCGCCGCCGTAGGAGGCACCGGCGACGCCGACGCGCGGGTCGCCCTCCCCGTCGAGCAGGACGTCGTCGCGCCCGGCGAGCAGGTCGAGCAGCGTGGAGAGGTCGGCGACCTCGTAGCGGGGGTCGTCGAGGCCGATCTGGCCGGTGCTCTCGCCGAACCCGCGCGCCGAGTAGGTCAGGACGACGAAGCCGCGGCCGGCGAGGTCGCGGGCGTCGTCGGCGACCGACTGCTTGCTGCCGCCGAAGCCGTGCGCGAGCACGACCGCGGGCGCCGGCTCGTCGGCGGTGGCCGAGCCGGGCAGGTAGAGGGTGGTGTCGAGCTCGACGGCGTCGGCACCGGAGCCGGAGGGGACGCGGGCCTCCTCGGTGCGCACCTCCTCGGCCGCGGCCGCCGCAACAGGCAGCGCGCCGAGCAGGGCACCGGTGAGCAGCAGGGTGAGCAGGGCGCCGAGCGCCGCACGGGCGCCGGGGCGCGGGCGGGGTGTCACGGGCCCGCGGACGGGACGCACGATGCGGCCAACGGACGGTGTCGCGCCGGTGTTCCGGCGGTGGCCGTGGGGTGTGTCGCGGGCAGGCGTCAGGGCCGCCACTCACCGGTGAGGACGACGACGAGGCCGGGGTCGGCCACGCCGGGGACGTCGAAGAACCGCTCGGCCGGCCCGCCGACCACGCCGGGGAACGCCTCCATGAGCTGCAGCGCCGACTGCCGCTGCTGCTCGTCGCCCGCGGTGATGAAGACCGTGGTGACGGCGACGCCGGGGCCGTCGTACTCGCCGACGCCGTTCGGCTGCCAGCCCTGGGCGCCGAAGGCCTCGGCGGCGTCCCCGGCCAGGCCACCCACGCTGGTGGCGTTGAGCACGGTCACCGGCACGCGGACCGGCGTGCCGGGCGCCTCGGCGACCGGGGGCAGCGGCTCCACCGACAGCGGCGGCAGGACGCCGGTGGGCGGGGCGACGGTCGCCGAGGGTGCGACGGTGCTCTGCGGAGCCGTGCTGGTCGAGCCGGCCTCCTGCGTCTGCGAGGAGGTGAAGCTGTACACGCCGAGCACGACCAGCGCGATCACGACCACGGCGAGCAGCGCCGGCACGACCCGACTGCGGCTCGGCGGGGCGTCGTCCTGGGTGGCGGCGCGCAGGGCGGCCCGGGAGACGCCGGCCCGGCGCGCGGCCTTGCGGCGCTCGGACTCCATCGCCTGCCGCTCGGCCTCCCGCGCCTGGCGCTGGGCCCGCATCGCGGCGCGGTTGCCGACCACGCCGGTGGAGTCGCTCGGGGGCCCGGTGGGCGGCCCGGTCTCCGGCTCGGGCGCGCGGTCGCGGACCCGCTCGCGGCGGCCGCCCCGGGCGACGTCCCGGTCGGGGATGGCCTCGGTCAGCGGCGCCGCGGCCCGGGCCCGGGCGACGTCGCGGTCGGGGATGGCCTCGGTCGACGGCGCCGCGGCGCGGCCCCGGGCGACCTCGCGGTCGGGGATGGCCTCGGTGGCGGGGGCGGCCGCGGCGCCCTTCGGGCGGGTCCAGTCGCGGTAGGGCGTGGCACCGGCGGCGTCCGGCGTGGCAGGCGCGGTCGCCGGGGTGGTCCGGACCGCGGTCGGCGGTGCCGCCGGAGGTGCCTGGGGCGTCCGGCTCCGGGCGGCGGGGCGGGCGGGCTGGTCCCACGGGTCCAGCGGCGCGACGGCCGGCTCATGGGCGTCGGCGTTCGGGGTCGGGACGGCCTGGAACGGCGCGACCGTGGTGAGCGGCGCCGCGGGCCGGGCCGAGGCGACCGGGGTGCTCGCCGCCGGCGGAGCCGCGGGTGCGGCCGCGGGCGGCGGTGCGGGGAGCCGCGCGGCGGTCGGCGGGACCAGCGGCGGGGCGGCCGACGGCGCGGGTGCGGGCTGCGCCGCCGCGGGGCGCGGGGCGGCGGCCGGCCGGCGGGTGGGGCGCTCCGCCGGCGCGGACGGCGTCGGGGGCGGGCTCTGCTGCGGGGCGGGCGCCTGGCGGGTGACGCCGTCGGCCGGCGGGCGGGCCCACGACGCCGGCCGTTCCGGCTCGGCGGCCCGCGCGGGGACGTCGGGGCGACCCGGCCGGCCGGTCAGTCGGCGGCGCCGCTCGGTCTCGTCGCCGAGCAGGGCGTCGCGGCGGCGCTCGGCGCGGCTGCGCAGCGGCCCGGTGAGGGTCGGGGCGTCGCTCCAGTCGGTGCCCTCGGACGCGTCGGCACCGTCCGGGACGGGATGCCCGGGGGCGGGGTCGGTGCGCCGGCGTCCACCGGCCACCGGGGCGGACGGCCGGTCCGGTTGGTCACCACCTGACGCCGCATGCCTGCCCACGGTGACCAAATCTAGATGGCGGACGAGCCCTTGCCCAGGAGCGACGGGGAACGCCGCTGGCGTCGCGCGCTGCGCAGGCGGCGCAGCCGGCGGACCAGCAGCGGGTCGGCCTCGAGTGCCGCAGGCCGGTCGACCAGGGCGTTCAGCACCTGGTAGTACCGGGTCGGCGGGAGGCCGAACTGCTCGCGGATGGCCGTCTCCTTGGCGCCGGGGTGGCGCCACCACTTGCGCTCGAAGGCCAGCATCTCGTGCTCGCGCCGGGTCAGGCCCGCAGGCTGCGCGGGATCCTCACCGGACACCGAGCCCGCCGGCGGGGAGACCGCGGGGTCGGGGTCGGGGGTCATGGTCGGGTCCGATCGATCGGGGGGAAGCCGTCACCGATGACGGTATGCCCCGTCGCCGACGTTTTCCCGCGTGTCGCGCCGCCGGTCTCAGGCCGGGGCCGTGACCTGCTCGGCCGCGGCCCGGCGACCGGCCGCCGCCCGGACCGAGCGCAGGCTGTCGACGGTGAACACGGCCAGGGCGGCCCACACGATGGCGAAGCCGACCAGGCGGGCGGGCGGCATGGGCTCGTCGAAGACGAAGACCCCGAGCGCCAGCTGCATCAGCGGCGTCACGTACTGCAGCAGCCCGACCGTGGACAGCGGGATCCGCCGGGCGGCCGCGGCGAACAGCAGCAGCGGCACCGCCGTGGCGATGCCCGAGGCGAGGAGCAGGAGCAGGTGGCCGGTGCCGGCCTCCCCCGCCGTCCCCCGGCCGGTGGCGTGCAGCACCCCCAGGAACACCACCGCGGGGAGGAAGGTCACCGCCGTCTCGACGAACAGGCCCGGCGCGGCCTCCACCCGGACCAGCTTCTTGAGCAGGCCGTAGCCGCCGAAGGTGGCCGCCAGCGTCAGCGCGATCCACGGCGGCCGGCCGTAGTCCCAGGTCAGGACGGCGACGGCGACGGCCGCCAGCGCCACCGCCGTCCACTGCAGCGGGCGCAGCCGCTCGGCGAAGACGGCGACGCCGAGCAGCACGCTGACCAGCGGGTTGATGAAGTAGCCGAGCGAGGTCTCGACCACGTGGCCGGAGTTGACGCCGTAGACGAAGACCAGCCAGTTCGCGGCGATGAGCACCGAGGCGCCGGCCAGGACGAGCATGGTGCGCCGGTCGGTGACCGCGGCCCGGACCAGCGCCCAGCGGCGCAGCGCCGTCAGCAGCAGGGCGACGAACAGCAGCGACCAGACCACCCGGTGCGCGACGATCTCGACGCCGCCGGCGGGCTCGAGCAGCGGGAAGTACAGCGGGAAGCAGCCCCACAGCAGGTACGCGGACAGGCCCGCCGCCGTCCCCAGCCGCCGCTCGTCCACGGCCGCACCGTACGCGGGGGACCCTCCGGGCCGGGGTGCGACCCGGGACCCGTGGCTAGCCGGTCTGGATGTACTCGACGAGGTGGGCCCGCTCCTGCTCGAGCTCGTCGAGGCGGGCCTTGACGACGTCGCCGATCGAGACGATGCCCAGCAGCAGGCCGTCCTTGGTCACCGGGACGTGGCGGACCCGGTGGTCGGTCATCGTGCGGGCCAGGTCGTGCACCGACGCGCTGGGCGGACAGGTGTGGACGTCGGCGGTCATGAGCGCCGACACCGGGCCGTCGAGCACCGCCGGCCCCGACTCGTGCAGCCCCCGGACGACGTCGCGCTCGGAGACGATGCCGTCGATGGCGCCCCCGCCGGAGGAGACGACCAGCGCGCCGATCCGGTGGCGGACGAGCAGGCTGAGGGCGTCCCGGACGCTGGCGGCCGGGTCGACGGTGACCACGTCGGGGCCCTTGTGGCGGAGCAACTGGGAGATCTGCACGGATGTCCTCCTCACCTGGCGGCGGCAGTGTCCTCCCGGACGGCGCCGGGGGGCAACGGTGCACGGCGCGGGACCGAATCGTCCGCCGGGTGGCCGGACGGGCCTACCGTGGACGCGTGCGCACCACGCGGCACGACGCCCGCCCGGCGTCCCCCTCGGTCCTCCAGTGGCTCCGCTACGCCTTCGGCGGGGGGCTGCCCCGCCGGCTCTCGCCCTGGGTGCTGTCGGACACCACCCGGCCCGGGTGGGTCCGCCGGCACGTGGCCCGCTCGCTGGTCCAGCTCTCGCCGCTCGTCGTGATCTGCCTGGTCGCCGTCCCGATGGCACTGGCCTACCGGGTGACCGCGGCCGCCGGCGGCCTCGTGGTCGGGCTGGTGTACTCGCTGGCGTTCATGGTGGAGACCACCGAGCACCGCGTGGCGAAGGCCGGCTACCCCGCCGGCACCGCCGCCCGGCTGCGTGAGGAGCGCGCCGAGCGGCGCCGCGGCGCCCGGGTCGAGGAGCGCTTCCCCTACCGGGTCGGCGGAGCCGGCAGCTTCGACTGAGCCGACGGGGGGACTCGAACCCCCAACCGCCCGATTACAAGTCGGGTGCGCTACCAGTTGCGCCACGCCGGCGGGACACGGGACCGGGTCCCGGGACGAGTCTAGGGACAGCGCGTGGGACGACTGCGCGGCGCCGGTCCCGGGCGTCCGGGCTGGCCGGCCCGCTCCTGCGGTGTTGCCCGCTCTCTTGCGGCGTCAGGGACACCGCAGGAGCGCCAGGGACACCGCAGGAGCACGACGCGGCCCCGCCTGACCCGGCTCAAGGCGCGCACCCGGCGGCCGATGCTGACGGCGTGGCACCGACCGACGACGTGGCCGCCCTCCTGCCGCTGGACCGCTCGCAGCTCGACGCGCTGCGGGAGCACGTCGAGTCGCTGCTGGAGGCGGGGGCCTGCGACCAGACCCGCCGCGCCACCGACGCCTGGGCCGCCCGCCACGGCATCGCCCTCGACCGGCTGCACGAGGGCCTCGAGGAGTTCGGCGGGTTCTGCGACTGCGAGGTCGTGATGAACGTCGACCCTGCCGTGGTCTTCCCGGCGGCGGGTCAGGCGGCGCCGGTGCCGGCGGAGGGTCCCTCGCTCAGGTAGCCGGCCGGGTCGCTGCGCGGGGACCCCTCGGCCAGCCAGCGGGCGAAGCCGGCGGGGTCGCGCCGCTCGAGCTCGTCGAGCGTCTCCTGGCGGCGCCGCACGATCGACTGCCGCGCCGTCGGGTGCAGTTGCCCGGCCAGCGCCGTGGTCGTGCTCAGCCACTCGCGGCCCAGCGCCGCGGTGGTCATCGTCGTCACCGGCGGCAGGAAGGTCACCGTGCCCACGGCCTCCCCCGGCCGGGCACCGCCCGCCGGCCGCGGCGCGGCGGCCGGCGTCCCGGCGATCGACCCCGGAGGCGACGCGAGGGTGGCGTTGCGCCGCGGCGGGCGCCCGGTGCGCGCCAGCCACAGCCCGAGGCCGCCCACGGCCAGGACCGCGCCGGCGATCACGGTGAGCACCGGGCCGCCCAGCGCCGCCGTGCCGGACAGGAAGAGCAGCACCGCCATCGTGGCCGCGCCGACGCGCCAGGCGGCCTCGAGCGGCGAGTGGCGGTCGAGGACGCCGAGGTCGGCACCGGACCCGCCCCCCGACTCGCGGGCCACACCGGCGGCCAGGCAGGCGGTCACGACCGAGGCCAGCCCGACCGCCAGCAGTCCGGGAGGTCGCAGGGCCAGCCCGCCGACGACGGCCACCGCCGTCGCGGTGAGGGCGGCCAGCCCCAGGAGCAGGCGGGCGGGGACTCCGCGGTCGGACACGAGCGCCTCCTGGAGGACAGGCCGGGCAGGGGGCCCCGTCCGCTCCGCGAGGACCGGCCGGGCTCCCCCTCTACCCCGCAACGGCCCGATCGCACACCGTGCACGGCGTGTCGCGGGTCGGCGGACCGCGCAGGGCAGGATCGCCGCGCGTGGGGACCTCCGTCGTCGAGCTCGGGCCGCGCCTGGCCGTCGTCCTGGTGCTGCTCACCGGCCTGGCGGCGGCCGTCGGCCGGCTGTCCGGGCTGGGCCAGGAGCGGCCGGTCGTGGTCGCCGCCCTGCGGGCCACGGTCCAGCTGGCCGCGGTGTCTGCGGTGGTGCTGCTGGTCGTGGGCTCGCTGTGGCTGTCGGCGGCGTTCGTCCTGCTGATGGTCCTCGTCGCGGCGGGGACCGCGGCCGGGCGGGCCACCGGCCTGCCGCTGCGCGCCCCCGGGGCGGCGCGCCGGGTGGCGACGGCGGCGCTGCCGGTGGCCGGCGGCGCGGTGCCGGTCGTGGCGCTCGTCCTGGCCAGCGGGACGGTCCCGCTGCGCGGCGCGGCGGTCGTCCCCGTCGCCGGGATCCTCGTCGGCGGCGCGATGACCGCGACGTCGCTGGCCGGGCGGCGGCTGCGGGAGGAACTGACCACCCGCCGCGGCGAGGTCGAGGCGGCGCTCGCGCTGGGCCTGCTCCCCCGCGATGCCGTCCTCGAGGTCGGCCGCCCGTCGGCCGCGACCGCCCTGCTCCCGGCGCTCGACCAGACCCGCACCGTGGGACTGGTCACCCTGCCCGGCGCGTACGTCGGCGTCCTGCTCGGCGGCGGCAGCCCGCTGGCCGCCGGCGCCGCGCAGCTGCTCGTGCTGGTCGGCCTGCTGGCGGTGCAGGTGGCCGCGGTCTGGATCGTGACCGAGCTCGTCGCCCGCGGCCGGGTGCTCACCGGCCTCCCCCGCTGACCGCGCCGCCGGCGCCCAGAGACCTCACAGGCGCTCGGCAGCGCTCCGCCAGACGCCCGGCCGACAGTCGGTCCCGAGGCGGTGGAGCGCCGCCACGCGAGGAGGACCACGACGATGACCGGCACCCCGTACCCGACCCCCCAGCCGCCGCAGCCGCCGCAGCAGCCGCCGGCCGGTGCGGCCCAGGGATGGACCCCGCCGCCGTCCGGCGGCACCTGGTACCCGCCGGCCCACACCGCGCCGCTGCCGACGACCACCTCCCCGGGACCGGCACCCCGCCGCGCCGGCCGGCTGCGGATCGGCGTCGCGGGCCTGCTGGCCGGCGCGCTGGTCGGCGGCGGCGCGGGCGCCGGCGTGGTCGCCCTGACCACCGACGGCGTCGGCACGGGAGGGACCGCCGCCACGGCCCAGCCGGTGGTGGTCCAGGACCCGGAGAACGCCACCGCGGTGACCGCCGCCGCGGCCGCGGCGGCGCCCAGCGTGGTGACCGTGTACGTGTCCAGCGGCTCGGGCTCGGGCAGCGGCTCGGGGGTCGTCCTCTCCGAGGACGGCTACGTGCTGACCAACGACCACGTGGTGAGCCTCGACGGGGGCTCCACCGGCGCGGCCGTCCAGGTGCGCACCGCCGACGGCGCGCTCTACGACGCCACCGTCGTGGGGACCGACCCGACCTCCGACCTGGCCGTGCTGCGGCTCGAGGACGCCGACGGGCTGACCCCGGCCACCTTCGCCGACTCCGACGAGGTGCAGGTCGGTGACCTGGCGGTGGCGATCGGCGCCCCGCTGGGCCTGTCCGACACCGTCACCGACGGGATCATCAGCGCGACCGACCGCGCGGTGACCACCGGCTCCACCCAGGACGACGCCACCGTCCTCGACGCGCTGCAGACCGACGCGGCCATCAACCCGGGCAACTCCGGCGGCGCGTTGGTCGACGCCTCGGGCGCCGTGATCGGCATCAACACCGCCATCGCCTCGGTCGCCTCGGGCCTGCCCGGCTCGTCCGCGCAGAGCGGCAGCATCGGCGTCGGCTTCGCGATCCCGAGCAACGTCGCGCAGCGGATCGCCGAGGAGATCATCGAGACCGGGTCGGCCACCCACGCCGTCCTCGGGGTGCGGGCGCAGACCGCCGCCGACGACACCAACAGCGAGGTCGGCACCGGGGCGCAGCTCGCGGAGGTCGAGGCGGGCAGTGCCGCCGCGGACGCCGGGTTGCAGGCCGGTGACGTGGTGACCGCCGTGGGCGACCGCGTCGTGACGACGTCGGCCGAGCTCACCGCCGCCATCCGCAGCCACGCCCCCGGCGACGACGTCTCGCTCACCGTCGACCGCGGCGGGCGGACGACGACCGTCGAGGTCACGCTCGGCAGCAGTGCCGGCTGATCCGGCGAACCCCGACGGGCACCCTCCTGCGCCACATAGGCTCGGGAGGGTGTCGTCGTCGCGCAGACCGCCGGGCAGCGTCCCGCTGACCTCCTCGCTCGACGACCCCGCCCGCGCCGAGGGCCTGCGGCGGATGAAGCGGCTGGCCACCGGGCTGTTCCTGCTGGCCGCGGCGGTCTTCCTCGCCTGCGTGCTGGTCGGTGAGGACGCCGGCCCGTGGGTGGGCTACGTGCGGGCCACCGCCGAGGCCTCGATGGTCGGGGCGCTGGCCGACTGGTTCGCCGTCACCGCGCTGTTCCGGCACCCGCTGGGGATACCGATCCCGCACACGGCGATCATCCCGCGCAAGAAGGACCAGATCGGCGCGAGCCTGGGCACCTTCGTCCAGGAGAACTTCCTGACCCGCACCGTCGTCGAGGACAAGCTGGCCACCGTCGACGTCCCCCGCCGGCTCGGCGACTTCCTCGCCGCCCCCGGCCGCGCCCAGCGGCTGGCCGGCGACGCCGCCGTCGCGCTCAGCGGGGTGACCGACCTGCTCCGCGACGACGACATCAAGGACGCCGTCGCCGGGCTGGTCGACCGCCGGCTGCACGAGACGCCGGCCGCGCCGGTGCTCGCCCGCGTCCTGGAGCTGGTGGTCGACGGCGACCGGCACCAGGAGGTGCTCTCCGCGGCGCTGCGCTACCTCGGCCGCTTCCTGGAGGAGAACCGGGTCGTCTTCCGCGCCCAGCTCGGCGACGCCTCGCCGGCCTGGGTGCCCGACTGGGTCGACGACCGCGTGTTCGACCGGCTCTTCGCCGCGCTGCAGGGCTTCCTGCACGAGGTCGGCGCCGAACGGGACCACGAGCTGCGGCGGGTCTACGACGCCCGGCTGCGCGCCTACGTGCACGCGCTCCGCACCGACCCCGACACCGCGGCGAGCGTCGAGGCGTTCAAGAAGCAGCTGCTCGACCACCCGGCGGTGCGCACCTGGTCGTCGTCGCTGTGGACCAACGCCAAGGCGGCGTTCCTCGCCGCGGCCGCCGACCCCGACTCCGAGCTGCGGGCCCGGGTGACCGGGCTGGTCCTCGACGCCGCCCGGCTGCTGCGGACCGACGAGCGGGTGCGCGAGCGGGTGCAGCGGCAGTCGGTGCGGGTGGCCGGCTACCTCGTCGAGCGGTTCGCCGGCGACGTCGCCGACGTCGTGGGCACCACCGTGGCGCGCTGGGACACCGAGGAGACCAGCCGGCGCATCGAGCTGCAGGTGGGCCGGGACCTGCAGTTCATCCGGATCAACGGCACCGTCGTCGGCGGGCTGGCAGGCCTGGTCATCTACACCGTCGCCCAGCTGCTGGGCTGAGGCGCGCGACGATCAGCCTCCCTGATCGTGCGGCGTCCTCCCGCACGTCCCACCGTGAGGGAGGACGCCCGACGATCAGGTCACCTGATCCCGGCGGAGGCGCTACCCCCGCGCGCGGGCGGCGGCGTACAGGGCGATGCCGGCGGCGACGCTGACGTTGAGCGACTCGGTGTCGCGGGCGATGGGGATGCGCAGGACGACGTCGCAGCGCTCGCGCACCAGCCGCGACAGGCCCGTGCCCTCGGCGCCCACCACGAGCGCCACCGGGTCGGCGAGACCGTCGTAGTCGTGCAGGTCCAGCTCGCCGTCACCGGCCAGCCCCACGGTCTGCAGGCCGGCGTCCTGGTAGGCCGCGAGCGCCCGGGCCAGGTTCACCGCGCGCGCCACCGGCAGCCGGGCGGCCGCTCCGGCGCTGGTGCGCCAGGCCGAGGCGGTCATCCCGACCGCGCGCCGCTGCGGCACGACCACGCCGTGCGCGGCGAACGCGGCCGCCGAGCGCACCACGGCCCCCAGGTTTCGCGGGTCGGTGACGCCGTCCATGGCCACCACCAGCGGGGGGCGGCCGGAGTCGCGGGCGAGCTCGAGCAGGTCGTCGGGGTGCGCGTAGTCGTAGGGCGGGACCTGCAGGCCGATGCCCTGGTGCAGCGCACCGCCCGACATCCGGTCGAACTCGGCCCGGCCGACCTCGAGCAGCGGCAGGCCGCGGTCGGCGGCCAGCTGCACGGCCTCGGCGACCCGCTCGTCGGTGCGCGTGCTGTCACCGGTGACGACGTACAGCGCGGTCGCCGGGATCTCCGCGCGCAGCGCCTCGACCACCGGGTTGCGCCCGAGCAGCAGCTCGGGGGCCTCCTCGGCGCGCTGGCGGCCGCGGTCGCGCTCGGCCCGCCGGCGGGCGTCGGCCTGCGCCCTGCGCTGCGCGGGGTGGCCCTTGCGCATCTCGGCCGGCGGGGTGGCCCCCCGGCCGGCCAGGGCCCGGCGGTTCTTGCCCCCCGTCCCGGTCGTGGCGGTCTTCTTGCCCGCACCGCTCGTGCGGCCGCGGCGCTGGCTGTTGCCGGCCATCAGCGGGTCAGCTCCCATCGGGGTCCCTGCGGGGTGTCCTCGACCTGCACGCCGAGGGCGGTGAGCTGGTCGCGGAGGGCGTCGGCCGCGGCGTAGTCCTTGCGGGCGCGGGCGGCCTGCCGCTGCTCGAGCGCGAGCCGCACCAGGCCGTCGGTGACCCCGGCGAGCCGGCCGTCGCTGCCGCCCTCGGCCCAGCGCGAGTCGAGCGGGTCCAGGCCGAGGACCTGCAGCATGCCGCGGACGGCGCCCAGCGCGGCGGCCGCGGCGGCGTCGTCGCCCTCGGCCAGGGCGGTGTTGCCCTGCCGGACGGTCTCGTGCAGGACGGCGACCGCGGCCGGGGTGCCCAGGTCGTCGTCCATGGCCGCCCGGAAGTCCTCGGGCAGCGAGGTCCCGCCGTCCGCCCCGACCCGCTCGGCGGCCCGGTGCACGAAGGACTCGACCCGCCGGAAGGCGGCGCCGGCCTCGGCCAGCGCGGCGTCGGTGAACTCGATCGTCGACCGGTAGTGCGGGGCGACCAGGTAGTAGCGCAGCTCGATCGGCCGGACCCGGCGGACGACCTCGTCGACCAGCGCGGTGTTCCCCAGCGACTTGCTCATCTTCTCGCCGCCGAGGGTGACCCAGCCGTTGTGCACCCAGTACCGGGCGAAGCCGTGGCCGGCCGCGTGCGACTGCGCCTGCTCGTTCTCGTGGTGCGGGAAGCGCAGGTCCAGGCCGCCGCCGTGGACGTCGAAGTCCGGCCCGAGGAAGCGCTCGGCCATGGCGGAGCACTCCAGGTGCCAGCCGGGCCGGCCGCGGCCCCACGGCGTCGCCCAGCCGGCCGTGTCGGGCTCGCTGGCCTTGTGCGCCTTCCAGAGCGCGAAGTCGCGCGGGTCGCGCTTGCGCTCGTCGGTGGCACTGTCGGCCGCGGGCTCCATCTCCTCCGGCTTCTGCCGGGTCAGCGCGCCGTAGCCGGGGAAGGAACGCACGTCGAAGTAGACGTCGCCGTCGACGGCGTAGGCGTGGCCGCGCTCGATCAGCCGCGCGATGAACTCGACCATGTCGGGGATGTGCCCGGTGGCCCGCGGCTCGTAGGTCGGCGGCCGCACACGCAGCGCCTCGTACGCGCGGGTGCTGGCCAGCTCGTTCTCGTAGGCCCAGGCCCACCAGGGGACGCCGTGCTCGGCGGCCCGGGTGAGGATCTTGTCGTCGATGTCGGTGATGTTGCGGACCAGCGTGACGTCGACGCCGTGGCCCTGCTCGAGCCAGTTGCGCAGCAGGTCGAAGACCAGGCCGGCGCGCACGTGCCCCAGGTGCGGCCGGCCCTGCACGGTGAGGCCGCAGACGTACATGGAGGCCTGTCCGGCACGCAGGGGCGTGAAGTCGCGGACCGCGCGGGCGGCCGTGTCGTACAGGCGGAGGCTCACCGCGCGGAGTCTACGGAGCCCGGCGCGCCGGTCTCCCGGACCACCAGCGCCGTGGCGACCGCCGCCCGGCCCTCGCCCCGGCCGACCAGCCCGAGCCCGTCGGTGGTGGTCGCCGTGACGCTCACCGGGGCACCCAGCGCCGCCGACAGGGCCGCCTCGGCCTCCGCCCGGCGCGGGCCGAGCTTCGGGGTGGGCGCCACCAGCTGCACGACGGCGTTGCCGACCCGCCAGCCGGCGGCGGCCAGCGTGGCCCGGACGTGCTCGAGGACGGCGACGCCGCGGGCGCCGGCCCACCGGGGGTCGTCGGTGCCCAGCAGGCCGCCGATGTCGCCGAGCCCGGCCGCCGACAGCACGGCGTCGGTGAGGGCGTGGGCGACGACGTCGCCGTCGGAGTGCCCGGCGCAGCCGTCGGCGCCGGGCCAGGACAGCCCGGCCAGCCAGCACTCGCGGCCGGCCTCGACCGGGTGCACGTCGACGCCGAGGCCGACCCGGGGCAGCGCGTCGCTCACCGGGCCACCTGGAGCTCGGCCAGGTGCAGGTCGTGCGGCACGGTGACCTTGGCGGCGCGCTCGTCGCCGTCGACCGTGCCGACCGGGATGCCGGCGGCGCCGACCACGGCGGCGTCGTCGGTGAGCTCGACGCCCTCGGGCAGCGCGGCGTAGGCGGCCACCAGCGTCGCCCGGTCGAAGCCCTGCGGGGTCTGCACCCGCCGCAGCGGGGCGCGGGGGACGGCGGAGGTGACCACGCCGGCCTCGTCGACGACCACCGTGGTGTCCACGACCGGCAGCACCGGGACGACGGCCGGGGCGCCGGCGGCGAGGGCGGCCAGCACCCGCGCGACCACCTCGGGCGGGGTGAGCGGGCGGGCCGCGTCGTGCACGAGGACGGCGTCGGCGTGAGGACCCGCGACGGCCAGGCCGGCGCGCACCGAGGCGGTGCGGGTGGCCCCGCCGTCGACGAGCTGCACGGCGCCGGGCAGGACGGCGGCGAAGGCCGCGCGGTCGGTGGCCGGCACGGCGACGACGACCTCCTCGACGCCACCGGCCAGCAGGGCCTCCACCGCCCAGGCGACGAGCGGGCGCCCCGCCAGCGGCACCAGCGCCTTGGGCCGGTCGGCCCCCAGACGCGAACCACTCCCGGCCGCTGCGACGATGCCGACAGCGGACACGGGAGTGGTCGGGTGGAGCGGGTGTGCGGAGGCGGGACTCAGCCGGCCCGGCTCAGCTCGCCAGGACCTCGTCGAGGAGGATCTCCGCCTTGTCCTCGTTGGTGCCCTCGGCGAGGGCCAGCTCGCTCACCAGGATCTGACGGGCCTTGGACAGCATCCGCTTCTCGCCGGCGGAGAGGCCACGGTCCTTGTCGCGGCGCCACAGGTCGCGGACGACCTCGGCCACCTTGTTGACGTCGCCGGAGGCCAGCTTCTCGAGGTTGGCCTTGTAGCGGCGCGACCAGTTGGTCGGCTCCTCGGTGTGCGGGGCCCGCAGGACCTCGAACACGCGGTTGAGCCCGTCCTGACCGACGACGTCGCGGACGCCGACGATCTCTGCGTTGTCGGCCGGCACGCGCACGGTCAGGTCGCCCTGGGCGACCTTCAGCACGAGGTAGGCCTTCTCTTCACCCTTGATGACCCGCGTCTCGATCGCCTCGATCAGAGCGGCACCGTGGTGCGGGTAGACGACGGTCTCGCCGACAGTGAAGCCCATGTGTGTGTGACCCCTTTCGCTGTACCCAGGTTAGCACGGCACACTGACCCCCGGAACGGCCCGACGGCGGATAAGCGCAGGTCAGAGGCCTGATGAAGTCCGGGAGAGGGGTTGACACGGGCGTGGTGGGTGTGCGTGCGCGGCCCGCCCGGGCGGCCTCGGTGGGCGCCCTGGTGCGCGCGACGCACGCCCCGCCGGCGGCCGCGGTGACCGTCGTCGCGACCCTGCTCGCGGTCGCCGCCGGGCTGTCCCCGGGCCGCGCCGCGCTCGTGGGGGTGGCCGTCCTCGCAGGTCAGGCGTCCATCGGGTGGAGCAACGACTGGCTCGACGCCGACCGCGACCGCGCCGTCGCGCGCGCGGACAAGCCGGTGGTGCAGGGAGCGGTCGACCCCGGCGTGCTGCGCGTCGCGGCCCTCGCGGCGGCCGCGGTGGCCGTCGTCCTGTCGCTCGCGCTGGGCTGGGTGCCCGGCCTGCTGCTCCTGGTGCTGGTGGCCAGCGGTTGGGCCTACAACGCGGGTCTCAAGCGCACGGTGATGTCGGGACTGCCCTACGTCACCGGTTTCGGCGCCCTGCCGGCCGGTGTGGTGGCGGCCGCGCCCGGTTCGCCCGCCGCGCCGTGGTGGCTGCCGGCGGCGGGGGCGGCCCTGGGGGCCGCGGCGCACCTGGCCAACGTGGCGCCCGACATCGAGGAGGACCTCGCCACCGGGGTGCGGGGGCTGCCGCACCGCCTCGGCGCGCGGGTGTCGGCGGTCCTCGGCGCCCTGCTCCTGGGCGGGGCCTCGCTGGTGCTCGTCCTGGGCCCGCCCGGGCCGCCGGCGTGGTGGGGCTGGGCCGGGCTGGTGCTGGCGGTGCCGGCGGTCGCCGTCGCCGCACTGGCGGGGACGCACCGTCTCCGCCGGCTGGCCTTCCCCGCGGTGCTGGTGCTGACCGTCCTCGACGTGGTGCTCCTGCTGCTCGGGGGGGGGGGGGGGGGGGGGGGGGGGGGCGGGGGGGCGGGGGGGGGGGGGCGGGGGGGGGGGGGGGGGGGGGGGGGGGGGGGGGGGGGGGGGGGGGGGGGGGGGGGGG
>NZ_JBJGYX010000073.1:0-24312 GCF_054050195.1 Geodermatophilus sp. SYSU D00710 | reverse complement strand
CACACCGCCCAGGCCCCCCCCCGGGAACGGGTGGGTGTGCCCGCGCCCCCCCGGGCTTGCCGGCCCCCGGCCCACCCGGTGGTGCCCCACGGGGTGGCAGGACGCGGGAGTGCGCGACGCGCAGCCGGGGTAGGTGGGGAGCGTGCGTCTCGACGACCCCGCCCCACCCGTTCCCGCCGAGCGCCCCGCCGGGGCGCTCCGGTGAGCTGCTTCAGCTCGGCCGACGAGTCGGCGCACTACGGCTTCTCCGTCTGCATGCTGCTGCAGCAGTACCGCGAGCAGCTGCGCTGCGAGTCCGCGCCCGTCGTCGAGCTCGGCACCGGGGACGCCTCGGCCATCGCCGACGTCGTCGCCGGCCTGCCGGACCTGCGGGTGCACGGTTACGACATCAGCGCCGACTCGGTGGCGGCGGCCCGGGCCAACATCGCCCAGCGCGGCGTGGCCGACCGCTACACCGTCGAGCTCGGGGACTTCTTCGACCAGGCCGACGCCGCGGGCGGGGAGCCGGTCACCACCGCGATCTCCAACCCGCCCTACATCCCCGCGCCCGACCGCGACATCCGCATGCCCGAGCTCTGGGGCGGGGTGCGCGGCAACGACCTGACCCTGCAGCTGCTCAAGGCCGGCTACGACCACGTCGTCACCGCCGTCGCCAGCTACGCCGACCCGGTCACCACCGTCTCCACCGCCGCCGACCTCGGCTACCGGGTGGCCAACTTCCTCGCGATGGGCCTGGACTACGGGGCCTACAGCAGCGAGCCGAAGGTGCGCGCGCAGATCCGGCGGATCGTCGCCGAGGGCCGCGGCTGGGCCGGCGAGGACGAGTACATGGTCGCCGTGGCCCTGTTCACCCGCGATCCCGCGATCCCCGGCGACCGCGCCGACCAGCTGCTGCGGGCGCTGCAGCTGCCCGCCTGACCGCTCACCCCAGCGGTACGCAGAGCGCGGCCGGGTCGTCGGCGCAGCCGCCGGCACCGACGCGCACCTCGTCCCACGGGCCGGTCGCGTTCGACCCGGCCTCGTTGCGCAGCCCCGAGATCCGCAGCACCAGATCGGCGGTGGGCGCCGCGGCGCGGGCCACGACCCAGACCGAGACGGTGGTGACGCTGCCGACCCCGCTGCCCACGCCGACGCCGTCGGTCACCGGCGAGGTCGTGCCGTCCTGGCACCAGCGGGTCCCCGGCGCGGCGGACCCGACGAAGGCGGCGGTCCCGGCGCGGGGCGCACCGCCGTCGGCCGCGGTCAGCGCGACGTCCGCGGCCAGCCCCGACATCCCCGCCGTCGAGGTGTCGGTGAAGGTCAGCTCGACGGCCAGGGAGCGCACCGACCCGTCGTCGGGCAGCCCGCAGTCCTCGGCGAAGGACCCCGGCAGCGGCGGGAGGCCGACGGCGACCGGCGTGCGCACGACCTCGACCCGCCCGCTGTACGCCGCACCGCCGGAGGAGTCGGCCAGCGTGGCGCTGGCGACCGGCACCGGCACCGGCGCGGGCGCCGGCAGCGGCACCGGGGCGATCGGCGGCGGCGACCCCTCGAACCGCGGGGCACCGGCCGGCGGGTCCCCGAGGTCGGTCAGCAGGCCGCAACCCGACAGCACCCCCAGCAGGGCGAGGGCGGGGAGGACGGCGGACCGGCGGGGACGCACGCCGCGCACCCTGGCAGACGACCCCGGACTCCGGCGAGCACCGGCGGCGTCCTAGCGCCGTTTGGCGTACCCGGCCAGCCCGAACTGCAGCAGCGACAGCCCCCGCCGGCCGGCCGCGCGCAGCTCGGCGGCCAGCTCCGGACCGGTCACCCCGGCGAGCACCCGGTCGCGGGCCAGCTCGAGCAGCCGCCCGTACAGGGAGGTGATCGCCGACGCGGTCAGCTCCGGCTCCACCGCGCCGTCGGACGCCCCGGTCTCCGAGCGGATCTGTGCGGCCAGCGCCGCGGTGATCTCGCCGAGGATCTCCCGCTCGCGCACCTGCAGCGTCCGCGAGCCGCGCACCACCCGGGCCATCGCGGCCACCCCCTCGGCCGCCGCGGGGTCGCCCAGCGAGGTCATGGCCGCCACGACGAACGTCCCGGCCGCCGCGGCCGGCGACTCCCCGGCCGGCCGGGTGGCGACGGCGCGCAGCAGGGCGGCCCGCATCGGCGGGTCGGTGGACAGGACCAGGCCCTCCTTGACGGGGAAGTGGTTGAACACCGTCTTCTCCACCACGCCGGCCCGCTGGGCGATCTCCACGACGCTGACCGCGTCGAACCCGCGCTCGGCGAACAGCGCCGCCGCCACCTCGACGATCCGGTCCCGCGTCTCCAGCCGCCGGCGCTCGCGCACCCCGGCCCCCCGCCGCTCCCGGCGGCGGGCGGCCCGCCCCGACGGCGGCCCGGCGGCCGCGGGAGGAGTGGGCGCGGGCGACCCCGCGGGAGACGCGGACGGCTCGGGGCGGCTCCCCGGGACCGCCCGGATCACCGGGGCCGGAGCCGGTGCCCGCTCCGGCACCGCCTCCGGCGCCCCGTCCGCGGCGCCGGGGCGGTTGGCCGGGAAGCTGGCAGCTGGAGCCCCACGTGTCACGTCGTGGACGCTAGACAGGACCGAGGGGCACTCCGGCGGTGCTGGTGGGGCAGCTGCGCCCGGCGTGTCGCGCTCACCGTGGTGTCGGACACCCTGCGTGACCAGGCCGTCGCCGGAGCGCGTCGGTGGGCAGCCCGTCCAGGCGTGCGTGGGACCATGACCCAATGCGCATCGGCACCCTGCGACGGAGCCGGGCCCAGGAGGCGGCACCCGGGGTCACTGGCACCGTCCGGCTGGACCGTCGCACCAAGAACCTCACCAAGCGCCTGCGGCCCGGCGACGTCGCCGTCATCGACCACGTCGACATCGACCGCGTGAGCGCCGACTCCCTGGTCGCGGCGAAGGTCGGTGCGGTCGTCAACGCCGCCCCCAGCATCTCCGGCCGCTATCCCAACCTGGGCCCGGAGATCCTCACCGCCGCCGGCATCCCGCTGGTCGACGGCGTCGGCAAGGACGTCTTCGCCGCGCTCAAGGAGGGTGCGCAGGTCCGCGTCGACGGCGACACGCTCTACGGCCCCGACGGCACCCCCGTCGCGAAGGGCACCGAGCAGACGCCGGACACCGTCGCCGCGGCCATGGCCGACGCCAAGGCCGGGCTGTCCACGCAGCTCGAGGCCTTCGCCACCAACACGATGGAGTACATGAAGCGCGAGCGTGCGCTGCTCCTCGACGGCGTCGGCGTCCCCGACGTGCGCACCGCGATCGAGGGCCGCCACGTGCTCGTCGTCGTCCGCGGGTACGACTACAAGGAGGACCTGCAGGCGCTGCGGTCCTACATCCGCGACTACCGGCCGGTGCTCGTGGGTGTCGACGGCGGCGCCGACGCGCTGGTCGAGGCCGGCTACCAGCCGGACATGATCATCGGCGACATGGACTCGGTCAGCGACCACGTCCTGCGCAGCGGCGCCGAGGTCGTGGTGCACGCCTACGCCGACGGCCGCGCCCCCGGGCTCAAGCGCGTGCAGGACCTCGGCGTCGACGCGATCACCTTCCCGGCCGCGGCCACCAGCGAGGACATCGCGATGCTGCTGGCCGACGAGAAGGGCGCCAAGCTCATCGTCGCCGTCGGCACGCACGCCACGCTCGTGGAGTTCCTCGACAAGGGCCGCGGCGGCATGGCCTCGACCTTCCTCACCCGGCTGCGGCTGGGCGGCAAGCTCGTCGACGCCAAGGGCGTCAGCCGGCTCTACCGCAGCCGGATCTCGAGCGGCGCGCTCGTCGTCCTGGTGCTGGCCGCGCTGCTGGCCATCGTCGCCGCGCTGGCCGTCACCACCGCCGGCCGCATCTACCTCGACCTGCTGGTCGACCAGTGGGACAGCTTCGTGTTCTGGTTGGAGAACCTCTTCTCGTGATCGACTTCCGCTACCACCTGGTCTCCCTGATCGCGGTGTTCCTGGCGATCGCCCTGGGGCTGGTGATCGGCGCGACCCAGCTGTCGGGACCGGTGCTGGACAACCTGCGGGGGCAGGTCACCGCACTGCAGGAGGACAAGCGGGAGCTGGAGGACACCTCCCAGACCCTGCAGGCGCAGGTCGACACCGACCAGGCCTTCGAGTCCGCCGTCGCCCCGGCGCTGGTGCAGGGTGCGCTCACCGGCCGCGGCGTGCTGCTGGTGCTCGCCTCCGAGGAGGTCACCACCGACACCGTGGAGGAGGTGACCGCGCTGGTCACCGAGGCCGGCGGCACGGTCAACGGGCAGGTCACCGTCACCCCGGACTACAGCGACCCGGCGAGCGAGTCGGCGCTGCAGAGCTACGTGACCACCCCGGCCGGCCGCCCCGCCGGCGTCGCGCTGCCCGAGACCGACGACACCGGCGAGCTCGTCGGCGCGCTGCTGGGCCAGGTGCTCATGGTCCCGGCGACCGGCGCCCCGGCGCCGGACACCGCCGCCGTCTCCACGGTCCTGGCCGGGCTGCAGGCGCTCGACGTGCTCTCCCAGGACTCGGACTCGGTGACGCCGGCCGACTTCGCCGTCGTGCTCACCGCCGGGGCGCTCGGGGGCGAGGACGCCGCCGACCGCAACGACGCGCTGGTCGACCTGGCCACCGCGCTCGACGCCGCCGGATCGGGCGCCGTGGTCGCCGGGGACGCCGCCTCGGCGGCGGAGAACGGGCTCGTGGGCGCGCTCCGCGCCGACCCGGAGACCGCCACGGCCGTGTCCACCGTCGACAACGTGACCAGCCCGTCGGGCCAGATCAGCACCGTGCTGGCGCTGGGCCGCGAGCGCGAGGGCACCTCCGGCGCCTACGGCACCGGGGAGGGCACCCAGCCGGTCCCGCCGCTGCCGGCCGCCACCCCGTGACCGGGCGCCCGGCCCTCCTGGTGGCGGCCGGGGCGGTCGCCGCCCGCGCCGGGCTCGCCGCGGCCGGCGCGGTCGACGCCCGGCCCACCGGGGACCCGTGGCGGCGGACCAACTACGCCGGCCGGCCGGTCACCCTGCTCGGCGGGCCGGCGCTGGCCGCCGCGGCCACCGCCGGCGCCGTCCTCGGCGCCCCGCCCGGCACCCGCGCCGCCGCCGCCGTGGCCGGCACGGTGTCCGGGCTGGTGGGCGGCTACGACGACCTGGCCGGCGCCCGGCCCGAGCAGGCCCGCGACAAGGGCCTGGTCGGGCACCTGGCCGCGCTGCGCGCCGGGCGGGTGTCGGCCGGCGCGGTGAAGGTCGCCGGCATCGGCGCCGCGGCCGCCGTCGCCGCGCTGCTCACGCGCCGCAGCAGCGTCGACGCCGTGCTCACCACCGGCCTGGTCGCCGGCACCGCGAACCTCGTGAACCTGCTCGACCTGCGCCCCGGCCGGGCGGCGAAGGCCGCGGCGCTGGCCGCCGCCGCGGGCCTGCGCGGTCCCGCGGGCGGCCTGGTCGCCGGGCCGCTGGGCGCCGCGCTGGCCGTGCTGCCGGCCGACCTCGGCGAGCGGGTGATGCTCGGCGACGCCGGCGCCAACGCCGTCGGCGCGCTGCTGGGGCTGCGGGCCGCGGCCGTCCCGTCGCGCCCGGTCCGCGCCGGCCTGCTGGCCGCGGTGACCGCGCTGACCCTGGCCAGCGAGCGGGTCAGCTTCACCCGGGTCATCGAGGCCACCCCGGGCCTGCGCGAGCTCGACCGGCTCGGCCGCCGCCCGGCGTGACCGCCGCGGGGCCGACCGTGTCGGGACGGCGGCTGGCCCAGGGGGTGGCCGGCGCGGCCGCGCTGATCGCCGTCCTCACCGTGCTGGCCCGCCTCGCCGGGTTCGGCCGCACGCTGGTGTTCACCAACGCCGTCGGCGCGGGCAGCACCGGCGACGTCTACACCGCGGCCAACACCGTCCCGAACATCGTGTTCGAGGTGGTCGCCGGGGGAGCGCTGGCCTCCCTGGTGGTGCCGATGCTCGCCGGCGGGATCGCCACCGGCGACCGCGAGCAGGTCCGCCGCACGGCCTCGGCGCTGCTGGGCTGGACCCTGCTGGTGCTCGTGCCGCTCGCCGCGCTGCTGGCGCTGCTCGCCGAGCCCGTCGCGCGGCTGCTGCTCGGCGGCGGTACCGACGCCGAGGTGGCCCTGGCCGCCCGGTTCCTGCTCGTGTTCGCCCCGCAGGTCGTCCTCTACGGCCTCGGCATCGTGCTCACCGGGATCCTGCAGGCCCACCGCCGCTTCGCCGCGCCCGCGCTCGCACCGCTGCTGTCCAGCGTCGTCGTCGCCGGCGCGTACGCGCTGTTCGCGCTGCTCGGCGGAGCGCGGTCGGTGCCTGAACTGACGACGCCGGCCGAGCTGGTCCTCGGCGTGGGCACGACGCTCGGCGTCGCGGCGCTCACCCTGCCGCTGCTGCTGCCGCTGCGCCGCCTGCGGCTGGGCCTGCGCCCGTCGCTGCGCTTCCCGGTGGGCGTCGCGCCGCAGGTGCGCCGGCTCGCCGTCGCGGGCGTGCTGACCCTCGCCGGGCAGCAGCTGGTGGCCGCCGTCGCGATCCGGCTGGCCAGCGACGGCCCCGACGGCACCCAGGTGGTCTACACCGCCGGCCTGACCCTTTTCCTCGTGCCGTGGGCCGCCGTCGCCGTGCCGCTGGCCACGTCGGCCTACCCGCTGCTGGCCGAGCGGGCCGGCACCGGCGACGAGGCCGGCTACCGCCGCGCGCTGGCCCCGCTGACCACGCTCGTGCTGGTGGCCTCGCTGGCCGCCGCCGCCGTCCTCGCCGCCGTGGCCGGGCCCATGGCCCGCGTCTTCCTGCTCGGCGGCAGCACCCGCGACGTCGCCGCGTTGCGCGACGCCATCCTCGCCTTCGCGCCCGGCCTGGCCGGCTACGGCCTGGTCGCCGTGCTCACCCGCGCGCTCTACGCCCGCGGCCTGTGGCGGGCGCCCACCACCTGCGTGCTCGGCGGGTGGCTGCTGGCGGTGGCGGCCGACGTCGTCCTGGCCCGCGCCCTCCCGCCCGCCGACCGGGCGCTGGCGCTGGCCGCCGGGCACAGCCTCGGGGTCACCGTCGCGGGGCTGGCGCTGCTCGCGGTCACCGCCCGGGTGGCCCCCGGCGGGCTGGCCGGCCTCGCCCGTTGCGGCCTGCCCGCGCTGCTGGCCGCCGGGGCCGGCGCCGCCGCGGGACTGCTCACCGCCCGGGCGCTGGGCGCCGACCCGGTCCCGGCCGGCTCGCTGCCGGGGGCGGTCGGCGCCGGGCTGCTGGCCGCCGCGGCCGTGACCGCGGTGGCGGGGGCGGTCATGATGGTCACGGCGCGCCGCCCCCTGCTCGCGGCGGTGCGCGCGCTGCGGGAACCCGGGGGGACGGAGGTGCACGGTGGCTGAGCGGGGATCCCTGGCCGGCCGCCGCATCGCCGAGGTGCTGGCCACCAGCACCGGCGGCGTGGGCACCCACCTGCGATCGGTGCTGCCGGCGCTGGCGGAGGCGGGCGCGACGGCCACCGTCTGCGGCCCGGCCGCGACCGACGCGCTGTTCGGCTTCTCCGCGGCCGCCGCATTCCGGCCCGTCGAGATCTCCGCCGGCCTGGACCCGGTGGCCGACGCCCGCGCGGTGCTCGCCCTGCGCCGCGCGCTGGCCGGCGCCGACCTGGTGCACGCCCACGGGCTGCGCGCCGGGCTGGTCGCCGCGGCCGCGGTGCGGGCCGGGACCCGAGGCGGTCCCCGCCGGCCGCTGGTCGTCACGCTGCACAACGCCCTGCCCGACCGCGCCGGCCCGCTGCGCCGGGTGCTCGCCACCGCCGAGCGGACCACCGTCCGGGCCGCCGACGTCGTGCTGGCCGCCTCCGCCGACCTCGCCGCCAACGCCTGGCGGCTGGGCGCCCGCGACGTCCGGGTCGCGCCGGTGTCGGCGCCGGCGCTGCCCCCGGCCCGCCGCCCCCGCGCGGAGGTGCGCGCCGGGCTGGGCCTGACCGAGGGGCGCCCGCTGGTGCTCGCCGTCGGCCGGCTGCACCCGCAGAAGGGCTACGACGTCCTCCTCGACGCCGCCGCCACCTGGGCCGCCCGGCCGGACCCGCCGCTGGTCGCCGTCGCCGGGGACGGGCCGCTGGAGGCCGAGCTCGCCGCCCGCATCCGCGACCAGCGGCTGCCGGTGACCCTGCTCGGCCGCCGCGACGACGTCGCCGACCTGCTCGCCGCCGCCGACCTGGTGGTGCTGCCCTCCCGCTGGGAGGCCCGCTCGCTCACCGCGCAGGAGGCGCTGCGCGCCGGCACGCCGCTGGTGGCCACCCGCACCGGCGGCCTGCCCGGCCTGCTCGGCGACGGCGCGCTGCTGGTGCCGCCCGGTGACGCCGCCGCGCTCGCCGAGGCCGTCGACGGGCTGCTCGCCGACCCCGCCCGCGCCGCGGCGCTGGCCGCCGCCGGGAGGGCGCAGGCGGAGAGCTGGCCCGACGAGGCGGCCACCGCCCGCGCGCTGGCCGCCGTCTACCGCGAGCTGCTGGGCCCGCCGGAGAGCGGCGCGGCATGAGGCGCGCCGCCGTCCTGCTGGCGACCCTGCTGACGCTGCTGGTCGCCGGGTTGCCTGGCGCGGCGGCCGCCGAGGACTGGTCGGCCGACCGGGTGCTGGTCGTCGGCGTGCCCGGGCTGGTGTGGAGCGACCTCGACCCCGCCACGACGCCGGCGCTGTGGGAGCTCGCCGACACCGCGCCGATCGGCGCCGTGTCGGTCCGCGCGGCGCGCTCGACCACCTGCCTGCTCGACGGCTGGGCCACGCTGGGCGCGGGCAACCGGGCACGGTTCCCCGCCCCCGACGAGGCCGCGCCGCCGGTGCCGCTGCCCACGGTGCCGCTGCCGGGCGGCGCCGCCGGGGCGGGCGCCACGCCGTCACAGCCGCCGGTGCCCGCCGGGCCCCCGGCCAGCCCCGAGCTGTCGCACTGCGGCCTGCAGGAGCGGCTGGCGCAGGTCGGGCTGGCCGATCCGCTGACCGCCGTCCGCGCCGTCGCGGAGGACAGCGCCACCGTCCGGTTCGGCGCCGAGCCCGGCGCGCTGGGCGCCGCCGTGGGCTGCGCGACCGTGGTCGGCCGGGCGGCCGCGCTCGCCGTCGCCGCGCCCGGCGTGGGGCTGGCCCGGGAGGAGGCGCTGCCGGCGGACCCGGCCGCCGTCGCCGCGCTGTTCGGGCCCTGCCCGCTGACGCTGGTCTCCCTCGACGGGCTGGTCGACGCCGGCGTGCCCGCGCCCGAGGGCAGTGAGACCGGCACCGAGCCCGGGTCGCGGGCGGCGGCCGTGGCGGCGATCGACGACGCCGTCGCGCGGCTGCGGGCCGCGGTCGCCACGCTGCCCGGCGAGACGCTGCTGCTGGTGCAGGGCGTCTCGGAGGTCAACGACGGCCGCCCGCAGCTGCACGTGGGCATCGCATCGGGGCCGGGCTTCACCGAGCCGGGCTGGCTCACCTCCGCCAGCACCGGCCGCGCCCCGTTCACCCAGCTGATCGACGTCGCCCCGACCGTGCTGCGCGCCCTGGACGCCGAGCGGCCGGCGTCGCTCAACGGGCAGCCGCTCACGGTCACCGGCGGCCGCCCGCCCACCGCCGAGGCGGTCGAGGCGCTGGAGCGGGCCAACACCGCGGCAGTGGTCCACCACCGCAGCACCGGCACCTCCTTCGTCGCGCTGGTGGCCGTCGACGCGGCGGTGGTCGCCCTCGGCCTGCTCGTCCTGGGCCTGCGCCGGGGGGCCCGCCCGGGGGCCGGCCGGCTCCGGCCGCTGCTCGAGGTCGCCGCCGTCGCCGCCGCGGCGCTGCCGGTCGCCACCTACCTCGCGGGGCTGCTGCCGTGGGAGCGGGCCGGGTCCCCGCGCTGGGCGCTGGCGGGGTCGGTGCTGCTGGCCACCGCCGCGGTGACGGCGCTGGCGCTGCTCGGACCGTGGGCCCGGGGAGCGGGACGGCGCCCGCGGCTCGGCCCGCTGCTCGCCGTCCTCGGCGTCACGGTGGCCACGCTGGTCGGCGACGTGCTGGCCGGCTCGCCGCTGGAGCTCGACGGGCTGCTCGGCTACGACGCGATCGTCGCCGGGCGGTTCACCGGCTACGGCAACCTCAGCTCCGGCCTGCTCGCCGCCGCCGCGCTGGTCACCACCGCCGTCGCCGCGACGGCCCTGGGCCGGCGCGCGGGCCCGGCCCGGCAGCGGCGGGTCACCGGCCTGGCGGTGCTGGCCGCCGGGGCGCTCACCGTCGTCCTCGTGGGGGCGCCGGGGCTGGGCCGTGACTTCGGCGGTGTGCTGGCCGCGCTGCCGGGCTTCCTGCTGCTGGCGATGCTGCTCACCGGGGTGCGGGTGACGCTGGTCCGGCTGGCCGCGGTGCTCGCCGCCGGCGTGCTCGCCGTCGGCACGCTCGCGGTCCTGGACTGGACCCGCCCGGCCGACCAGCGCAGCCACCTGGGCCGCTTCGTCGAGCAGGTGCTCACCGGCGAGGCGTGGACCGTGGTCAGCCGCAAGGCCCAGGCCAACCTCGACATCCTGCTCGGCAGCGCGCTGGCCTGGGTCCTGCCGGTGGCGCTGGTGGCGGCGCTGTGGCTGGTCCGCGGGCGCCGGCCGGCCTGGCTGCGCGGCCCCGGGCTGCTGCGCGCGGGCGGCTCGGGCCTGCCGCCGGCCGACGTCGCGGTGCTGCGCGCGGGGCTGGTCGCCACCGCCCTGAGCCTGGCCCTCGGCGCCGCGGTCAACGACTCCGGCGTGGCGCTGGCCGCGACGGCCGCGACGCTGCTGGTGCCGCTGCTGGTGGCGCTGGCGGCGACCTCCCCGGCGGGCCGGGACGCACCCGGCGGCACCGGGGGCGAAGCGGCCGATCGTGTTACGGTGGTTTCCCGTGGGTCGACCGTCTGGAATGCGTGATCGCGGGCTCCTCCACAACTCCCAGCCGACGAAGTTCGTCTTCGTCACCGGCGGAGTTGTCTCCTCTCTCGGCAAGGGCCTGACGGCCAGCTCGCTCGGCGCGCTGCTGTCCGCCCGCGGCCTGCGGGTGACCATGCAGAAGCTGGACCCGTACCTCAACGTCGACCCCGGGACGATGAACCCGTTCCAGCACGGGGAGGTCTTCGTCACCGAGGACGGCGCCGAGACCGACCTCGACGTCGGCCACTACGAGCGGTTCCTCGACACCGACCTGGGCGCGCGGTCGAACGTCACGACCGGGCAGGTGTACTCCGACGTCATCGCCAAGGAGCGGCGCGGGGAGTACCTCGGCGACACCGTGCAGGTCATCCCGCACATCACCAACGAGATCAAGGCGCGCATCCTCGCCGCGGCCGAGGCCGGTGGGGAGAGTGACGACGACGAGGACGCCGTCGACGTCGTCATCACCGAGATCGGCGGCACCGTCGGCGACATCGAGTCGCTGCCCTTCCTCGAGGCCGCCCGGCAGGTGCGCCACGAGATCGGCCGCGACAACTGCTTCTTCCTGCACATCTCGCTGGTGCCCTACATCGCCCCCTCCGGCGAGCTGAAGACCAAGCCGACCCAGCACTCGGTGGCCGCGCTGCGCAACATCGGCATCCAGCCCGACGCGCTGGTCTGCCGGGCCGACCGCGAGATCGGCACCGGCCTCAAGCGCAAGATCAGCCTGATGTGCGACGTCGACGCCGAGGGCGTCATCTCCTGCCCCGACGCGCCGTCGATCTACGACATCCCCAAGGTGCTGCACCGCGAGGGCCTCGACGCCTACGTCGTCCGCCGGCTCGGCCTGCCCTTCCGCGACGTCGACTGGACCGTGTGGGGCGACCTGCTCGACCGGGTGCACCGCCCCAAGCAGACGGTGACGATCGCGCTGGTCGGCAAGTACGTCGACCTGCCCGACGCCTACCTGTCGGTCACCGAGGCGCTGCGCGCCGGCGGGTTCGCCCACCGCAGCCGCGTGCAGATCCGCTGGGTGCCCTCCGACGACTGCCAGACCCCCGAGGGTGCGGCGGCCGCGCTCGGCGACGTCGACGGCGTGTGCATCCCCGGCGGGTTCGGCGTCCGCGGCATCGAGGGCAAGCTCGGCGCCATCCGCTACAGCCGCACCAACGGCATCCCGACCCTGGGCCTGTGCCTGGGCCTGCAGTGCATGGTCATCGAGTACGCCCGCCACATGGCCGGCCTCGAGCACGCCAACTCCGCGGAGTTCGACCCCGACACCCCCGACCCGGTGATCGCCACGATGGCCGACCAGCTCGACGTCGTCGCCGGCGAGCGCGACCTGGGCGGCACCATGCGGCTGGGCAGCTACCCGGCCGCGCTGCAGAAGGGGTCGGTGGCCGCGGCCGCCTACGGCTCGACCCAGGTCACCGAGCGGCACCGGCACCGCTACGAGGTGGCCAACGCCTACCGCGACCGGCTCAGCGAGGCCGGGCTCGTCTTCAGCGGCACCTCGCCCGACGGCCACCTGGTCGAGTTCGCCGAGCTGCCGCGCGAGGTGCACCCGTTCTTCGTCGGCACCCAGGCCCACCCCGAGCTCAAGAGCCGGCCCACCCGGCCGCACCCGTTGTTCGCCGCGTTCGTGCAGGCGGCCATCGAGCGCGCCGAGTCCGCGCGGCTGCCGGTGCCCGACCTCGAGGCCGAGAAGGTCGGGATCTGACGGTGAGCGAGCCGGCCGCCGACGGCGGGTACCGGGTGCTGGGCACCGAGACGGTCTACGAGGGCCGGGTCATCACCCTGGTCAGGGACACCGTCGCCATGCCCGGCGGGGGCGACAGCGTCCGCGAGGTGGTCCGGCACCCCGGCGCGGTGGCCGTCGTCGCGCTCGACGACGAGGGCCGGGTCGTCCTGCTGCGCCAGTACCGGCACCCGGTGGGCGGCTACCTGTGGGAGCTGCCGGCCGGCCTGCGCGACGCCGCGGGCGAGGCCCCGCTGACCACCGCGCAGCGGGAGCTGGCCGAGGAGGTGCGGCTGGCCGCCGACCGGTGGTCGCTGCTCACGACGACGTTCAGCACGCCCGGCTTCTGCGACGAGCAGGTGCTGGTCTACCTCGCCGAGGGGCTCACCGAGGCCGACCTGCCCGAGGGGTTCACCGCCGAGCACGAGGAGCTCGACATGACCGTCGAGCGGGTGCCGCTGGCCGAGGCGGTGCAGCGGGTGTTCGACGGGGCGATCCGCAACTCCGCCGCCGTCATCGGGTTGCTGGCCGCCGCGCAGCACCGCGCGGCCGGGACGACGCTGCGCCCCGTCGACGCCACCTGACGACCGCTGTCGAGATCGCGTGATCTCGACGCGCGGGACGGCGTGCCGCGGCCGGGATCGCGCGATCTCGACGCACGAGATCGGCGGTCTCGTGGCCATCGGCGGCTGATCGCCACGGGACCGGCGATCTCGCGGGGGCCGGGACGCCGGTCAGCCGACGACGACCGCGCTCGACGAGCCGACCTGCACGTACTCGAGGACGCCGGTGTCGGCGTCGAGCAGCGCCTCCTCGAGCCAGAACACGTAGGGCGCGCCCGGGGTCAGGCCGCCGAGCACCGCGCGCACCTCGCCGCAGTCGTCGCGCTGGGCGACGTCGACCCGCGGCGGCGCGGGCTGCTCCCCGGTCACCAGCTGCTGGCTGACGGCGGTGACCCGGTAGCCCCGCACGTCGTCGCGGCCGTCGGCCTGCCAGGTCACCGTCGCCGACCCCGGCCCGGGCACCACGCCGGGCGTGACCTGCCGCGGGTTGCCGTAGCCGCCGCACTCGGCCGGCGGCGGCGTGACCTGCAGCGGCTGCCCGCGCGGGACCATCGGCGGCGGCAGCTCGACCTCCAGCCGCCGCGGCACCGGCAGCGCGAGCGCGGGGGGCTCGACGGCCGGCTCCGGCACGGCGGCGACCGCCGGCGGGGCGGCCGCGGCCGGCGCCGGCTGCGGGCGGGCGGTGGTGCCGGCGGCGCGGAACGGCGCCCATGACGCGCTCACCTCGGCGGCGATCTCGGTGGCCGGCGCCGACAGCGTCACCAGGCCCAGGGCCGCGACCACGGTCACCCGGCCGGCGATCCCGCCCGCCGACGGACCGCGCCGCCGTCGCCGCGACCCCGACGCCCCTCGTCCCGCTCGTCCCACCGACACCTCCCCGATCAGCAGGGACTTCGGCACCCGGGGCGCCGGTCTCAACCCGAGCGCGGGGGCGCGGGTGCGGTGGCGCCCGACCCGACGCCGTCGGGCACCGGCAGCCGCAGCCCCAGCCGGCCGGCCTCGAGCCCGGCCAGCACGCGCACCGCCGCCGGGTCGCCGGCCCGCCAGGCCGCCCCGGTGCCCGGCGGCAGCGCCGCCAGCCGGGGCAGGGGAGCGGTGGCCACCGCCCGGGCGGCCAGCAGCTCCAGGTCGGGGTCGGCGCCGCGCAGCAGCCGGGACACCGCCGACGCCTCGCGCACCCAGCGCAGCCGCCACGGCAGCCAGCGCGCCAGCAGCCAGCCCACCGGCAGCACCACCAGGACGACGGCGAGCACGGTCGCCAGCGTGGCGACGGCGTCCTGCGCGGCCTGCCCGGCGCCGCTCACCGAGCCGGCCGCGTCGCCGAGGGACTCCAGCGGCGCGGACAACTCGTCGCCGACCACCGGTACGTCCTCGGCCGCCGACGCCGCCGAGCCCATGTCCTCGGCCACCGAGGAGCCGAGGTCCTCCACCGCCTGCCCGGGCTCGGCCAGCACCAGCACCGCGTCGTGCACCACCCGGGCGACCAGCACCCACAGCACCAGCCACGCGACCATGCCGGCGTCGGCCAGCACCTGGCCCAGCCGGCGGTCGGGGCGCGAGGCGTACAGGCGCATCGGGGTGTTCCTCCTCCGCTGGGGTGACCCGGCCACTACCCGAGCCATCGTCGGCGCTCCGCGCACTGACGGCAGCGCGGGCGCTGGCTAGGGTCCGGTGGGGGGCGCCTCCACCGGGGACGCCCGACGACAGGCGCGGGACCGACGACCTCGGCCCGGCCGCAGCGACAGGAGTGGACCACCATGCACGTCGGGGTGCCCCGAGAGGTCAAGAACAGGGAGTACCGGGTCGCGCTGACCCCGGCCGGTGTCACCGAGCTGACCCGCGCCGGGCACACCGTGCTCGTCGAGCAGGGGGCGGGCGAGGGCTCGTCCATCCCCGACGCCGACTTCACCGCCGCCGGCGCCCGGATCGTGCCGAGCGCCGACGACGTCTGGGCCGACGCCGACCTGCTGCTCAAGGTCAAGGAGCCGATCGCCGAGGAGTACTCCCGGCTGCGGGCGGGGCAGACGCTGTTCACCTACCTGCACCTGGCGGCGTCCAAGGAGTGCACCGACGCGCTGGTCACCTCCGGCACCACCGCGATCGCCTACGAGACCGTGCAGACGGCGAACGGCGCGCTGCCGCTGCTGGCGCCGATGAGCGAGGTCGCCGGGCGGATGGCACCGCAGGTCGGCGCGCACAGCCTCGAGCGGGCGCACGGCGGGCGCGGGGTCCTGCTCGGCGGGGTGTCGGGCGTCTACGCGGCCAAGGTCGTCGTCATCGGCGCCGGGGTGTCGGGCATGAACGCCGCCACCATCGCCCTGGGCATGCAGGCCGAGGTCGTCGTCCTGGACCGGGACATCGACAAGCTGCGCGCCGCCGACAGCATCTACCGCGGCCACCTGCAGACGGTGACCTCCAACGCCTACGAGGTCGAGCGCGCCGTCCTCGACGCCGACCTGGTCATCGGGGCGGTGCTCGTGCCCGGCGCGAAGGCCCCCACGCTGGTGAGCAACGAGCTGGTGTCGCGGATGAAGCCGGGCTCGGTGCTCGTCGACATCGCCGTCGACCAGGGCGGCTGCTTCGAGGACAGCCGGCCCACGACACACGACGACCCGACCTTCCGGGTGCACGAGTCGGTGTTCTACTGCGTGGCGAACATGCCCGGTGCCGTCCCGAACACCTCCACGCACGCGCTGACCAACGTGACGCTGCCCTACGTCATGGCGCTGGCCGAGAGGGGGACGCGCGCCGCGGTCACCGCCGACCCGGCCCTGGCCCACGGCGTCAACGTCGTCGCCGGGCAGGTCGTGCTGCCGGAGGTGGCCGAGGCGCACGGGATGACCGCCGTGCCGTGGGAGGAGGTCCTGCCCTGACCGTCGCACCGCCGGCCGGCACGCCCGCGCGGGACACCGACGTCGAGCGGGTGGTCGGGGGCTACCTCGACCACCTCGCCGTCGAGCGCGGGCTGGCCGCCAACACCATCGCCTCCTACCGCCGCGACCTGCGCCGCTACACCGCCCACCTCGCCGCGGCCGGCGTGCGCGGGCTCGGGGAGGTCGCCGAGAGCGACGTCGCGGGCTTCCTCGCCGCGCTGCGCGCCGGCGACGAGGAGCACCCGCCGCTGTCGGCGACGTCGGCCGCGCGCGCGGTCGTCGCCGTCCGGGGGCTGCACCGCTTCGCGCTGCTCGACGGGCTGGTGCCCGGCGACGTCGCCGCGGAGGTGCGGCCGCCGGCGCCGGCGCGGCGGCTGCCCAAGGCGGTGCCGGTGGAGGCGGTGGTGGCGCTCATCGAGGCGGCGGGCGCGGTGGAGGGCCCGCGCGGGCTGCGCGACCGGGCGCTGCTGGAGGTCCTCTACGGCACCGGCGCGCGCATCTCCGAGGCCGTGGGCCTGGCCGTCGACGACCTCGACCGCGGCCAGTCGGTGGTGCGGCTGGCCGGCAAGGGCGGCAAGGAACGCATCGTCCCGGTGGGCAGCTACGCGCTGCGCGCCGTCGAGGACTACCTGGTCCGCGCCCGCCCGGCGCTGGCGGCGGCGGGACGCGGCGGCGTCCGCGGCGGGCGGCTGTTCCTCAACGCCCGCGGCGGGCCGCTGTCGCGGCAGAGCGCCTGGGCGATCCTGCGCTCGGCGGCCGAGCGCACCGGGGACGCCTCGCTCGTCGCGCACGTCTCCCCGCACACCCTGCGGCACTCCTTCGCCACCCACCTGCTCGACGGCGGCGCCGACGTGCGCGTGGTGCAGGAGCTGCTCGGCCACGCCTCGGTGACCACGACGCAGGTGTACACGCTGGTCACCGTCGACAAGCTGCGCGAGGTCTACGCCGGCAGCCACCCGCGCGCGCTCTCCTGACGAGCCGGAACCGTCCCGGTTGTCACCATCTGCCCGGCATCACCGAGCAGTAGCCGGAGGACACCGGCAACTTCCGCCAGCGGCGGCGTGTCCCGTGGATCGCTGCAGGTGATCTCCCTACCGTCGTCCCCGTCCCGAGCGGACCGGGCCGGCCGACCACGGCCGGCACCGCGGGGGAGCACGGAGGAGTGGGCACGCATGGCGATCCGAGGGGACGTGGCCGGTCAGGCGCTCGCACTCCCGGCCGACGGCGGGGAGATGGGGGCGGCCGCGTCGCGGCTGGACCCGGCCCGCGCGCGTCAGCGCCGGCTGCCCGAGCCCCCGCCCCTCGAGCGGCACGGGCCGGCCCGCGTCATCGCGATGTGCAACCAGAAGGGCGGCGTCGGCAAGACGACGTCGACGATCAACCTGGGCGCCTCGCTGGTGGAGTACGGCCGCCGGGTGCTGCTGGTCGACCTCGACCCGCAGGGCGCGCTGTCGGTCGGCCTGGGCGTGCCCGCGCAGCAGCTGGACCGCACCATCTACAACGCCCTCATGGAGCGCCACACGACGCTGGCCGACGTCCGCGTGGGCACCGACGTGCCCGGCCTGGACCTGGTCCCGAGCAACATCGACCTGTCGGCCGCCGAGGTGCAGCTGGTCAGCGAGGTCGCCCGCGAGCAGACCCTGCTGCGCAAGCTGGACTCGGTGCGCGACGAGTACGACTACGTGCTCATCGACTGCCAGCCCTCGCTGGGTCTGCTCACCGTCAACGCCCTGACCGCGGCGCACGGCGTGGTGATCCCGCTGGAGTGCGAGTTCTTCTCGCTGCGCGGCGTGGCGCTGCTGGTGGACACCATCGACAAGGTCAAGGAGCGGCTCAACCCGGAGCTGGAGATCGACGGCATCCTCGCCACGATGTACGACTCGCGGACCGTGCACTGCCGTGAGGTGTTCAGCCGCGTCGTCGAGGCCTTCGGGGACACCGTCTTCCAGACCGTCATCCACCGCACCGTGCGCTTCCCGGAGACCACCGTCGCCGGTCAGCCCATCACCACCTGGGCGCCGACCTCCTCGGGTGCGGCCGCCTACCGCGACCTGGCGAAGGAGGTCATCGCCCTGTGACCCGTCGACCCGTGCTGCCGGGGGCCGACGAGCTGTTCCGGCGCACCGACACCCCGCCGCCGGCGGAGGTCACCGAGCTGACCCCGCTGAGCTCCACGGCGGCGTCCTCGGCGCTGCGCGCGTCCCGCCGGGCGGCGGCCGGGCCGGAGCCCGAGCAGCCGGCGTCGCTGACGCTGGTGCCCGGCGGCGCTCCCGCCGACCCGCTGGCCGCCTTCCGCGCCCCGGCGCCGCCGCCCGTGCCGGCGCCCGGGGCCCGCACCCGCGGCAAGGCCGCCCGCGCCAGCGGCGCCGGCCGGACCCGGCACGACGAGAAGATCACCGTCTACATCTCCGCGGAGGACCTGCTGGCGCTGGAGAGCGCGCGGCTGTCGCTGCGGGCCGAGCACGGCGTGGCCGCCGACCGCGGCCGGATCGTCCGCGAGGCGGTGTCGGTGCTGCTCGCCGACCTGGCCGAGAACGGCGAGGACTCCGTCCTGGTGCGCCGCCTCAAGGGTTGAGGCGGGCGGGGGCATACCCTTGCCCTCCGTGAGCGGAGAAGCGCGCGCGGTCGTGACCGCGCCGGAGCCGGCCGACGCCGGCCGCTTCACCGTGCGGCTGACCAACTTCGAGGGCCCGTTCGACCTGCTGCTGCAGCTGATCGGCCGCCACCAGCTCGACGTCACCGAGATCGCGCTGTCGGTGGTCACCGACGAGTTCATCGCCCACCTGCGGGCGCTCGGCGACGAGCTCGACCTCGACCAGGCCAGCGAGTTCCTCGTCGTCGCGGCCACGCTGCTCGACCTCAAGGCCGCCCGGCTGCTGCCGGCCGCGGAGATCGAGGACGAGGAGGACCTCGAGCTGCTCGAGGCCCGCGACCTGCTCTTCGCCCGGCTGCTGCAGTACCGGGCGTACAAGGAGGCCGCCGCGGTGCTGCGCGAGCGGGAGGCGGCCGCCGTCCGCCGGCACCCCCGCGAGGCGCCGCTGGAGCCGCGGTTCGCCGCGGTGCTGCCCGAGGTGCTGCTCGGCGTGACACCCGAGCGGTTCGCCGCGCTCGCCGCGAGGGCGCTCACGCCCAAGGAGCCGCCGACGGTGGGGGTCACCCACCTGCACGCGCCGCCGGTCAGCGTCGCCGAGCAGCTGCTCGCCGTCCGCTCGGCGCTGCTCGGTGCGGGCACCGTGACCTTCCGCGCCCTCACCGGCGACTGCGCCTCCACGATGGAGGTGGTGGCCCGCTTCCTCGCGCTGCTCGAGCTCTACCGGCAGCAGCGGGTCACCTTCACCCAGCTCACCCCGCTCGGCGAGCTGCACGTGCGCTGGACGGGGCCGGCCACGGTCGCCGCGGTGGCCGACCTCGGCGGGGCGGCCGACGACGGGCGGGTCGCGTCGTGACCGGGCCGGAGGAGCGCGGTCCCGTCTCCTGGGAGGCGCTGGCCGCGGAGCTGGCGGCCACCCGCGAGGAGGCCGCCGACCGGCCCGACGCCGACCCCGCCGTGTGGGACGCCGTCGCCGCGGAGCTGGCCGCCCGGGTGGCCGAGCGCCCCGCGCCGCCGGCCGACGACGTCCCGCCGGTGCCGGACGAGCCGCTGGTCCTGCCGGGGATGCCCGAGCCGGAGCCCGAACCGGAGCCGGAGCCGGAGCCGGAGCCGGAGCCGGAGCCGGCGGAGGAGCTCGACCCCGACGAGCTGCGCGGCGGCCTGGAGGCGCTGCTGTTCGTCGCCGACGGCCCGGTGGACGAGGCGACGCTCGGCGCCGCGCTGCGCGTCGCGGTGCCCCGGGTGCGCACCGCGCTGGCCGAGCTCGCCGCCGGCTACGACGAGCGCCGGTCGGGCATCGTGCTGCGCCGGGCGGGGGAGGGGTGGCGGCTCTACACCCGCGAGGAGTTCGCGCCCGTCGTCGAGCGCCACCTGACCGGCGCCACGCGCAGCCGGCTCACCCAGGCGGCGCTGGAGACCCTCGCCGTCATCGCCTACCGGCAGCCGGTGACCCGGGCGCGGGTGTCGGCGATCCGCGGTGTCGGCGTCGACGGGGTCATGCGCACGCTGCTCTCCCGCGGCCTGGTCACCGAGGTGGGCACCGACCCCGACAGCGGCGGCGGCCTCTACGGGACGACGCCGCTGTTCCTCGAGCGGCTCGGGCTGACCGGCCTGCACGAGCTGCCGCCGCTCGCGCCGTTGCTGCCCGACGCGGCCGACGTCGCCCGGGAGACCCCCGAGGGCTGACCCGGCGCCCGCCCGGTCGCGGCGACCGGCGTCCGCCCGCGGGGTGGGAGACTGGAGGGGATGGACACCGCAGCGCATCCCGACGACCTCCCCGGCACCCCCGGCGGGGAGGGCTGGTCGGAGCAGATGGAGCTCGCTCCCGCCCACCCCGGCGACCGGGCGCCCTCCGCGAGCCCCGAGCGCGAGGGGGAGCGGCTGCAGAAGGTGCTCGCCCGCGCCGGCGTCGGCTCGCGGCGGGTCTGCGAGGACATGATCGACCGCGGGCGGATCAGCGTGAACGGCGCGGTCGTCACCGTGCAGGGCATGCGGGTCGACCCGGCCAGGGACAGGATCGCCGTCGACGGGCAGCGGATCGAGCTGCGCGACGACCGGGTCACCTACGCGCTGAACAAGCCCGCCGGGGTGATCACCGCGATGAGCGACGACCGCGCCCGGCCCACCGTCGGCGACATCGTCGGCGACCTCGCGCCCGGCCTGGTGCACGTCGGCCGGCTCGACCAGGACACCGAGGGCCTGCTGCTGGTCACCAACGACGGCGAGCTCGCCCACCGGCTGGCCCACCCCAGCTACGAGGTGCGCAAGACCTACCTCGCGCAGGTGTCGGGGTCGGTCCGGCGCGACCTGCACCGCAGGCTGCGCGCCGGGATCGAGCTGGAGGACGGCCCGGTGCGGGTCGACTCCTTCCGGGTGGTCGACACCCACGCCGGGCAGTCGGTGGTGGAGGTCGTGCTGCACGAGGGCCGCAAGCACATCGTGCGGCGGCTGCTGGCGGCGGTGGACCTGCCGGTCTCCCGGCTCACCCGCACCGCGGTCGGCCCGATCTCGCTGCAGCGGATGCGCAGCGGCTCGATCCGCCGGCTCACCCGCCAGGAGGTCGGCGCGCTCGAGGAGCTCGTCGGGCTCTGACGCAGGGACCCGGACCGGTCAGGACGCCGGTCCCGGCGGGGCGGTGGACGCCCGCCGGAGCAGGGAGGTCGTCAGGGTGCGGTGCCGGCGGGGGAGCTCCTCGCCGGAGATGAGGGCGAGGAGCATCTCCGCGGCCTCCCTGCCCATCTGCCGGATCGGCTGCTGCACCGTGGTGAGCGGGGGATCGGCGAGCGCGGACTCCGGGATGTCGTCGAAGCCCACGACCGAGAGCCGGCGCGGCACGTCCACGCCGAGCTCGGCCGCGACCTCCAGGGTCGCCAGCGCCGAGAGGTCGTTCGCCGCGAAGACCGCGGTCGGCGGGGACGGGTGCGTGAGCAGCTCGTGGGCGGCCTTCCGGGCGATCTCCGGGTCGAAGCCGCCGGACCGCACCAGCGCCTCGTCCACGGGCAGCCCCGCGGCGGCGAGCGCCTCGCGGTAGCCCTGCTCCCGCTGCTGCGCGGACAGCAGGTCCGAGCGCCCCGTGATCGTGCCGATGCGGGTGTGCCCCAGCCCGATCAGGTGCTCCACGCCGAGCCGGGCGCCCTGCAGGTTGTCGGCGGCGACCGAGGGCAGCCCGGCGGGACCGGTGTGCGGGTCGACCGCCACCACCGGTCCGTCGGACTGCACGTCGGTCACCGTCGGCGTGACGAGGACGGCGCCGTCGACGAGGCTGCCCATCAGCCGGGACAGCGACCGGCGCTCCCAGCCCACCCGCGCCTCGACGTGCCCGCCGGCGGAGTAGGCGATCAGTTCGTAGCCGGAGCCGTGGATCCCGTCGGCGACGCCCTTGAGGACCTCGGTGCTGAAGGGCTCGAAGTCCATGACGAGGACGCCGACGACGTTGGTCCGGCGGTTGCGCAGGCTCCGCGCCACGAGGCTCGCCTCGTAGCCGAGCCGGGTGATGACCCGGGTCACGTGGTCGACGGTCTCGGCGGAGACGCCGTACCGGCCGTTGATGACCTTGGAGACGGTGGAGATGGAGACGCCGGCCTCCGCGGCCACCTGCTGCATCGTCACCCGGCCGCGGGGGGCCGGCAGCGGGGAGTCCGCGGTGGGCGGTCCCTCGCCCGGTCCCACCACGAGGCCCGGGCCGACGACGTCGTCCCGCGGGGCATCGAGTTCCATGGTCCTCTTCTCGGTCAGGCCCTCGGTGGTCACAGTGCCAGAGGAGGGGGCTGCGCTGTCCAGGACATCGGCTGGGACGTCGGTGATGGCGGGCCCGGCCCGGAGCCGTCCTCGCGGCGGCTCCGGGCCGGGCCCGGCTCAGCCCTTCACCGCTCCCTGGAGCCCGCTGACGATGCGCCGCTGCATGGCGAGGAACAGCATCAGCGCGGGGATCATCGCGATGGTCGTGAACGCCAGGACCCCCGCGGTGTCGGCCGAGTGCTCGGTGGAGTAGTCGGCCACGCCCAGCGGGAGGGTGCGCATGTCCCCCTGGAGCAGCAGGAGCGGCAGCAGGTAGGCGTTCCACGAGGCGACGAAGGCGAGGACGCCGACCGTGACCAGGCCGGGCATCGACAGCGGCAGCGCGATCCGCCAGAAGATGCCGACCCGGGAGGCGCCGTCGAGCATGGCCGCCTCCTCGACCTCCTTCGGCAACGCCATCAGGAACGGCCGCAGGATCACCACCGTCGTCGGCAGCGCGAACGCCGCCTGCGGCAGGGCGATCCCCCACCAGGTGTTGCCCAGCTGCAGGTCCCGCGTCACGAGGATGAACAGCGGGACGATGGCCACGGCCGCCGGGAAGAGCAGTCCCAGGACGAACACCAGGAACAGCGGTTCACGGAACCGGAACTGGTAGCGCGCCAGGGGGTAGGCGGCCATCACGCCGGCGAGCACCGCCACCGCCGTGGTGATGAGCGCGACCACCGTCGAGTTCAGCGCGTAGGTCCAGAAGTCGGGGTTGGTGAGGACGCCCCGGTAGTTGTCCAGCACCCACGGGTCGGGGAGCCCGGCCGGGTCGCGCGCCAGCTGCTCGTTGCTCCGGAAGCCGCCGAGCGCCCCGTAGAGCACCGGCCCGAGCGTGACCGCCACGACGGCGGCCGCCACCAGGTAGACCAGCGGGCCGCCCCGCCCGTACGTCGTCGCCCGTCGTGCCATCACCGGGCCTCCTTCTCGCGGATCTCCAGCAGGTTCACGTGTCCGCCTTGGTGTCGCGGCGCAGCACCAGGAACTGGTAGGCGACGGCCAGCGCGAACCCGATCAGGAACAGCACGACCGACGCGGCCCCGGCGATGCCGAAGTTGCTCCGCTGCGTGCCCTGGCTGACGAGGTAGGTCGCCATCGTGGTCGTCGCGTTCGCCGGCCCGCCGCCGGTCAGGATCCAGACCATGTCGAAGAGCTGCAGCGAGCCGATCATGGACAGGAAGACCCAGGTCCGGATGGTCGGCGCGAGCAGCGGGATCGCGATCCGGCGCTGGGTCTGCCACCACGAGGCGCCGTCGAGCTGCGCGGCCTCGGAGAGCTCGTCGGGGACCCCCTGCAGGCCGGCCAGGAACAGCAGCACGGCCAGGCCCAGGTACTTCCACGTGAGCACCACGAAGACGGTGGCCAGCGCCAGGTCGGGGGTGCCGAGGAAGCCCTGCTCGGGGACCGGGATCCCCACCGAGCTCAGCATGGTCTCGAGGAGGCCGGACCGGGGCTGCAGCAGCTGGAACCACACGACGCCGGCGATGACCTCGGCGAGGACGTACGGGACGAAGATGATCGTCCGCAGCAGCCCCCGCCCGCGGATGCGGCGGTTGAGCAGCAGCGCCAGCGCCAGCCCCAGCGGCAGCTGCACGAGGATCGACGCGAAGACGATGAGGAAGTTGTGCACCACCGCGTCGGTGAAGACGTCGTCGGCCAGCACGCGGGCGTAGTTCTCCAGGCCGACGAAGTCCACCATCGGGCCGAAGCCCTTCCAGCGGTAGAACGACATCCGGGCCGCGGAGAAGACCGGGTAGACGACGAAGACGGCCATCAGCGCCAGGGCCGGCGCCACGAAGAAGAGGATCTCCAGGCGCTTGCGGCCCCTGTCGCGACGGGGGCGGCCGGTCCCACCGGGGGTCCGGCCGGGGGGGGGGGGGGGGGGGGGGGGGGGGGGGGGGGGGGGGGGGGGGGGGCGGGGGCGGGGGGGGGGGGGGGGGGGGTGGGGGGTTTCTGTTTTTATAACTAGATGGG
>NZ_JBJGYX010000072.1:0-24357 GCF_054050195.1 Geodermatophilus sp. SYSU D00710 | reverse complement strand
GTCCCCGGACGGGGGACGGGCGCCGGACCGTGCGCGGCGGACGGGTCAGTAGGCGCCGTGCGGGGACTCGAAGGCGAACTGGCGGCCGCCCATGCGGACCGCCATGCCCGGGGTCAGCCGGACCGGCTGGTGGGGCACCAGAGACCCCCATCCCGGGGCCCCCCGGGGGGCGACGAGCGTGCCGTTGGCCGAACCGGTGTCGACCAGCAGCACGTCCCACCCCTCGAGGCGGACCTCGGCGTGGTGCCGGCTGACGCCGCCGGTCGGGTCGACGACCAGCAGCGGCCGCAGCTCGCCGGAGGCGACGCGCGCGTCGGTCTCCGGCTCCCGCCCCAGCAGGTAGTCCGCGTCCAGGCTGACCGTCGCGCCGTCGTCGAACACGAGCAGGCCCAGCGGCGGGCGGACGCCCTCGACCAGCACGGTCGTCTGCTGGGTCGTGCGGATGCCGCACAGCGCGCAGAAGCTCACGCGGGGGTCGTTGAGGTGACCGTTCTTGCAGACGATGCCCTTGACCCTCGGCCGGTCGTCCTCCGGCTCGGCTGCCGGGGCCGACGCCGGCTCGGCGCCGAGGATCGGCAGGGGCTCGCGGGGCGGCTCGGCCTCGGGCGGCGCGTCGAACAGCCGCGCCGACTTCTTGGGCGCGGGCAGCTCCGGCGCGGGGGGCAGCGGGGCTGCCTTCTCGAGGGACGGAGGCGAGGCGACGGCGGATCCCCCGAGGGCACCTCCCGGAGCCGGCACCGGCGGCGGGGGCTGCTGCGGCGTCGCGGCGTGCGGCGCGGGGAGGCGGCCGACCCCCGTCCCGGCCGGCGGCAGGGGCGCCGCCGAGGGCGCCGGTGCCGGCGACAGCACCGCGGCCGCGCCGGGGACGACACCGGCCACGAGGTCGGCCAGCGGGTGCGGCGCCGTGGTCACCGGCGAGCCGGCCGACACGTGCAGCGCCGCCGGCGGCCAGGTGACGAAGCGGTCGAGGACCTCCGTCCCGTCGTCCTGCCGCTCCCCCTGCGCCGCGGTCAGCCGCAGCCCGAGGTCGGGCACCTCGGCGGCCCCGCCGCCGACGAGCACGAGCGCCAGCCCGTCCTCGGTGGCGGCGACCACGGCGAACGACGGCGGGTCGGCGACCGTGCCCAGCCAGCTGCGCAGTTCCTCGTGCAGCCGCACGCCGGGAGCGCGCGATCCGGCGGCGGAGACCCGGCGGCAGAGGGCGACGAGCTCACCGACGGGCGCGTCACCGGCCGGCGCGGCCACCGGCGGGGCCGGCACCGGCGCCGGCCCCCAGCCGGCGAGGGCCGGCCGGGGCGGCGGCGGGGCGGCCGCGGCCGGCTGGGTGGTGACCGCCACGACGAGGAGCACGCCGGGCAGCCGGACGACGAGGTCGGGGCCCGGCGCCACGCGGACCGCGACCTGGTCGAAGGGAGTGACCGTGGCCCCCGCCGTGTCGGGACCGAGGAGCGGAGGCGGGGGACTCGACATCAGATGAGTCTCCCGCCCTGGTTCCGCCAGTGCACGAACGGCACGCGCATCGGGCCGTTGGCGACGAGGAACACCAGCAGCCAGGTGGTCGAGAACAGGATGACGAACGCCGGGCCCGGCATGCTGTCGACCCAGGTGGCGCCGCCGGCCAGCAGGAACCAGACCAGCAGCCCCTCCGGGATGCCGGTGACGAGGGTGAAGAACGTCGGCCAGTCCTTCTCCCACCGGAACTGCTGCAGGCCGTGGTAGACGAGCTCCCAGAGCACGCCCAGCACGGTGACGAGCAGCAGCACCGAGAAGGTGGCCCCGTAGGACGCGCCGAGCGACGCCCCGGTCGGCAGCAGGGGGGTGAGCACGAGCGTCCACAGGACGCCGACGGTGGCCAGCAGGAAGACCCGGGTCTGGATGCGGCCGTTCAGGGTGGGGATCACGGGTGTCTCTCTCGCAGACGACGTCGGGAGGGGGCGTCAGATGGTGGTGTTGCGGACCCACTTCCACCACTGGCTGGTGGACCGCCCCGGGGTGAGCTTCCGGGCGAACCCCTGGGCCACGAGGTCGTCGGTGATCTCCTGCGCGGCTACGAGCAGGCCGAGGAAGCTGTCCACGCCGGCGAAGTAGCCACCGAGCGTGGCGCTGCCCGAGGCGTAGAGCTTGCCGCCGTTGCGGGTGCCGGTGACCTCGAAGTCGGGCCGGACGTCGAGGCGGCCGAGCGGGTTGCGCTGGGCGTTGGAGTGGTCGAGCAGGTCGGCCAGCACGCGGTGCTCGCGGATGTCGGCCTCCAGGCCGGTGCAGTCGATGACGTGGTCGAAGGTGCCCACCTGGGGGCCCTGGTCGCTGTTCACCGACACCTCGACCAGGTCGCCGACCGGCCGCATCCCGTCGATCTGGCCGATGACGACGCGGTACCAGCCCTGCTGCCGGCCGCGGGCGAGCTGCTCCTGCCAGTCCTTGCGCACCGGGGTGTTGGTGCCGCCCATGACCTTGTAGATCCGGGCGCGCTCCTCGCCCTCGAGCCGGGACATCCGGGACCGCAGCTGGCCGCCCCAGGTCGACTTGGGCCAGTTGAAGCCCTGGTAGGCCCAGCCGTCGGCGCCCTTGCGGCGCATGAAGAGGCTCGGCCCGTGCGGCCTGTCCACGTAGGTGCGGAACAGGTGCACGATCTGGGTGTTCAGGCCGCGCCGGTCGCGGTCGTCGATGAGCCGCTGCAGGACGCGGGAGGCGACGATGCCGCCGCCGCGGACCAGCACGGTGCCGGGTCGCTGCTGCATCCGCTCGTAGACGTGCTCGTGCGGCTCGTAGGCGTTGACCACCCGGCTGTAGTCGTTGTGCTCCGCCCGGTACTCCTGCAGGTCGGGCAGGAAGCGCAGGCCCGGGTAGCCGACGGCGATGTGCACGAACTGGCTGCGGTAGGCGATCCGCCGGGTGGGCGTCGCGCCCTCCGGCGGGGTGAGCACGGTGAAGTACCCGCCGCCGACCCGCCGGCGGGTCATCCGGACCTGGCCGGGGACGACCATCTCCGGCCACCGGATCCGGTACATCTCCTTCTCCATCGCGTCGAAGACCATCCCGGCCTTCGGGGTATAGTAGTCGGCGAGGACCGGCTCGACGAGCACGTTCCAGGCCTGCTTGAGGTCCCCCTGCAGCGCCTCGCGGATGGCGTAGCCGGGGAAGCCCCAGATGTTGTCCGGGGTGCCGGAGGAGTCCGAGCGCAGCCGCTCACCGCGCGGGATCTGGGAGACCGCCGTCAGGTACTCGTAGCTCTCCCACGGGGTGCGCTGCTGCGTCAGGACGCGGATGGCGTCGGTGGGGACACCGCAGATGCGCAGGTAGTCGACGAGCACGAACGACCCCACGCCACCGCCGACGGTGACGAAGGGGACGTCGACGACGGGGATGCCGGCCTCGGCCACCATCTGGTCGGTCCACAGGTCGGTGGCGACCAGTGCGTCGGTCAGGTCGCCGGGCCGGTGCGGCTGGTGCTGGGCGTGCGGGGGCGCGGCGGTGCTCTCGCTCACGGTGGGGGCGTCCGTCCTCTGTCGGGGAGCCGCCACTGTCAGGCGGGGTCGGCGGGCTGTCAACGGATTCCGGCGCGGTCTCCCGAACCGTTGTCCCGGCCCACGCGGAGGGGCGCGTCCGGGGCCCCCGGGCGCCCTAGACTGCGCCGCGACGTCCGTCGGGGCCGGCTCCCCGGCTCGGCCACCGGTGCGGGAGGTCGCGGGTGGAGTTGCGGCAGTTCGGCCCCTACCGGCTCGAGGAGCGCATCGGCCGGGGCGGCATGGGTGAGGTGTACCGGGCCTTCGACACCGAGCAGCAGCGGACCGTCGCGCTCAAGGTGCTCGCCGAGGACCTCGCCACCGAGCGCGGGTACCGGGAGCGGTTCCGCCGGGAGGCGCACGCCGCGGCCCGGCTGTCCGAGCCGCACGTCGTGCCCATCCACCGCTACGGCGAGATCGACGGCCGGCTCTTCCTGGACATGCGGCTGGTCCGCGGGCGCGACCTGGCCACGGTGATCTCCGAGGGGGGTCCGCTGGCGCCGGCGCGGGCGGTGTCGGTCGTCGGCCAGGTGGCGCACGCCCTCGACGCCGCGCACGCCGAGGGGCTGGTGCACCGCGACGTCAAGCCGAGCAACGTGCTGCTCAGCGGCACCGGGGACGACGAGTTCGTCTACCTCGTCGACTTCGGCATCGCCCGGTCGATCGCCGGTGACGGCGGCGCGACGGCGCTGACGCAGGTGGGCTCGGCGGTCGGCTCCGCCGACTACATGGCGCCCGAGAGGTTCCTCGAGCGGCCGGCCGACGCGCGCACCGACGTCTACTCGCTGGCCTGCGTGCTGTTCGAGGCGCTGACCGGGCGACGCCCGTTCCCGGTCACCGGCCTGGCGCCACAGATGTGGGCGCACCTCAACGAGGTCCCGCCCCCGGTGTCGCGGCTGCGCCCCGGCGTCCCTCCTGCCCTCGACGCGGTGGTGGCCCGCGGCCTGGCCAAGGACCCCGCCGACCGCTGGCCCTCGGCGGGCGCGCTGGCCGCGGCCGCCCGGCGGGCGCTGACCCCGCCCGCCGCCGTCCCGCCGGTCGCCCACACCCGCCCGGCCGCGCCACCGCCGGGGCCATCCGTCGCCGCTGCCGCGGTGCCCCGCCCTCCGCAGGGCCCGCCGCTCCCAGCCGCGCCGCCGGCCCCGCCCCCGGCCGCGGCCGGCCGCCGTCCGCTGCTGCCGGCCGCGCTGCTGACGGCGGCGGCGCTGCTGGCCGCGGTGCTCGTGGTCGTCGTGCTGACCGCCGGCTCCGGCGGCGCCCCGGCCGCGGACCCGCCCGACCGGCCGGTGCCCGGACCGCAGCACGACGCGCTGCTCGCGATCGTCCCGGCCGACTTCGACGCGCCCGGGTGCCGGCCGGCGCCGTCCGCCGGGGACGGCGACGTGGCCGCGGTCGACTGCGGCCCCGCGGACAGTGCCGCCGGCCCGCGGACCGCGCGGTTCTTCCTCTACCCCGATGGCCAGACCGCCGACGCCGTGTTCGCCGACGACGTCACCGGCCTGGGGCTGACCGCGCTGGAGAACGGGGCGACCTGCCCGGCCTCGCAGGGCTACCAGGACTGGACCCTCGACGGCGTCGTCATGGGGCAGGTGGCCTGCTACGTCGACGCGGACAACACCGCGGTGCTCATCTGGACCGAGACCGACGACGCCACGGAGGCCGTGGTGACCATCCGCAACGGCGGCCTGGCCGGGCTCGCGCGGCTCGTGGAGTGGTGGGACGAGGCCGGCCTGTCCGGCTTCGGGTGACGAGAGGACCCCCTCGCCCCCCACTGCTCGCAGGCTCGCAGTGGGCCCGTGCGAGGGGGCGGGGTGAGCGGAAGAGGTCTACCTCAGGCCTTGCCGAAGCGGCGCTGGCGGCGCGCGTACTCCTCGCAGGCGGCCCACAGGTGCCGGCGGTCGAAGTCGGGCCAGAGGGTGTCGAGGAAGACGAACTCGGCGTAGGCCGACTGCCAGAGCAGGAAGTTGCTCGTCCGGTTCTCGCCGGAGCTGCGGACGAACAGGTCGACGTCGGGCATGTCGGGCTCGTCGAGGAACCGGGTGACGGTGCGCTCGTCGACCTTGCCCGGGTCCAGCCGGCCGGCGGCGGCCTCGCGGGCGATCGCGGCGGCGGCGTCGGCGATCTCGGCGCGGCCGCCGTAGTTGACGCACATCGTGAGGGTGAGGACCTCGTTGTCCCGGGTGAGCTCCTCGGCGATCTCGAGCTCCTTGACCACACTGCGCCACAGCCGCGGCCGCCGGCCGGCCCAGCGCACCCGCACGCCCAGCGCGTGCATCTCGTCGCGGCGGCGGCGGATGACGTCGCGGTTGAAGCCCATGAGGAAGCGGACCTCCTCGGGGCTGCGCCGCCAGTTCTCCGTGGAGAAGGCGTAGGCGCTGATCGCCTTCACGCCGAGCTCGATGGCGCCCTCGACGCAGTCGAACAGCGAGGACTCCCCCGCCTCGTGGCCCGCCGTCCGCGGCAGCCCGCGCTCCTGCGCCCACCGCCCGTTGCCGTCCATGACGATCGCGACGTGGCCGGGCACCCGGTCGGCCGGGATCGCCGGCGGGCGGACCCCGGAGCGGTGCGGGTCCGGCGCCTTGACCTCACGCCTCACTCAGCAGGCCCGCTTCCCGCCGGGGCGCGAGGTCGGCGCGGTCGACCAGCGGCAGCGACCGCAGGCCGCGCTCGAGGTGCCACTGCAGCAGCGCGGCGACCAGCCCGCTGCCCTCCCGGCGCTGCGCGTTCTCGCTGGCCTCGGCCCGCTCCCAGTCGCCCGACAGCAGGGCCTCCAGGTGCGCGATGGTGACCGGGCTGGGCATCGCCGAGCCGGTCGGGCGGCACTCGCGGCAGACCGAGCCGCCGGCCGGGACGGAGAAGTGCCGGTGCGGGCCCTCGACGCCGCAGCGCGCGCAGTCGCCCAGCGCCGGCTCCCACCCGGCCACCGACATCGCGCGCAGCAGGAACGCGTCGAGCACAAGCCCGGCGGGCCGGGTGCGCTCGGACAGCGCCCGCAGCGCCCCGACGACGAGGAGGAACAGCCGCAGCGAGGGCTCCTTCTCCTCCGCGGTGAGCCGGTCGGCGGTCTCGAGGACGGCGGTGCCGGCGGTGTAGGCCGGGTAGTCGGTGACGATGCCGGGGCCGTAGGAGCGGATCGACTCGGCCTGGCTGACGATGTCGAGCGTGCGGCCGGTGTAGAGCTGCAGGTCGACGTGGCTGAACGGCTCCAGCCGGGCGCCGAACTTGCTCTTGGTGCGGCGCACGCCCTTGGCCACCGCCCGCACCTTGCCGTGCCGGCGGGTGAGGACCGTGACGATCCGGTCGGCCTCCCCCAGCTTCTGGGTGCGCAGGACGATCCCCTCGTCGCGGTACAGCGACTTCGGTGTGGTGCTCAATACCCCAGCCTGTTCAGCTTCTTCGGGTCGTCCTGCCACTCGCCCAGGACGGTGACGTGCAGGTCGAGGTGGACGCGCGCGCCGAGCAGCTGCTCGAGGCCGGCGCGGGCCTCGGTGCCGATCGCCTTGATGACCGACCCGCCCTTCCCCAGCAGCATCGGCTTCTGGCTCGGGCGCTCGACGTGCAGCAGCGCGTGCACCTCGACCAGCTCCGCGCCCTCGCGCTTGGGGTCGGGACGGCGGACGAGCTCCTCGACGGTGACCGCGAGCGAGTGCGGCACCTCCTGGAACACCTTCTCCAGCGCCGCCTCGCGGACGAGCTCGGCGATCTGCCGGTCGGTGTCCTCGTCGGTGGTCTGCTCCTCGGGGTACAGCGGCGGGCCCTCGGGCAGCAGGCCGACCAGCAGGTCCTCCAGCAGCTCGACCTGGTCGCCGCGCACGGCGCTGACCGGGACGACCTCGGAGGCCTCGACCAGCGCGCTGGCGGCGACCAGCTGCTCGGCGACCTGCTTCTTCGACGCGGCGTCGGTCTTGGTGACGACGACCACCACCGGCGCCGTCACGTCCTGCAGCTGGCGGGCGATGAACCGGTCGCCGGTGCCCACCGGCTGGTCGGCCGGGATGCAGAACACCACGACGTCGACCTCGGAGAGGGTGTCGCGGACGACGTCGTTGAGCCGGCGGCCGAGCAGGCTCTTGGGCTTGTGCAGGCCCGGGGTGTCGACCAGCACGAGCTGCCCGCCGGGCCGGTGGACGACGCCGCGGATGGCGTGCCGGGTGGTCTGGGGCCGGTTGCTGACGATGCCGACCTTCTCGCCGACGATGGCGTTGGTCAGCGTGGTCTTGCCGGCGTTGGGACGGCCCACCAGGCAGGCGAAGCCGCTGCGGTACGGCTGCTCCGGCGTGCTCACCGGACCAGTCTCCCACTGCCCGACGACATCCCCCGCCCGCCACCCGCGGGCGCCCGGCTCACGCCGGGGGCGCGACCCCCAGGCCCGGAGCGGCCCCCCCGAGGCCGGCGTCGCGGGCCCGCGCCACCGCCTCCGCCCGGCTGCCGACCTGCAGCTTCGCGAAGACCGACGAGACCACGTTGCGCACCGTCTTGTCCGACAGGAACAGCCGGCCGGCGATCTGCCCGTTGGTCATCCCGGTGGCGAGCAGGCCCAGCACCTCCCGCTCCCGGTCGGTGAGGGTCGGGAAGGCGGCGAGCGCGTCGCCGGAGGCGTCCAGCCGCGCCAGGGCGCCTCCGACCTCCCGCCCGAGGATGGTCTCGCCGTCGGCGACCGCGGCCAGCGCCCGGGAGATCTGCGCCCGGCTGGCGCCCTTGACCAGGTAACCCCGGGCGCCGGCCCGCAGTGCCGCGGCGACGGCGTCCTCGTTCTCGACCATGGTCAGCACGAGCACCGCGGTGCCGGGCAGCTCGGCGGTGATCTGCGCGGTCGCGTCGATGCCGTTGCCGGCCGGCAGGTGCAGGTCCATGAGCACCACGTCCGGGCGGTGCTCCCGCGCGGCGGCGACCGCGGCCGCCGCGTCCCCGGCCTCCTGCACGACCTCGGCCCAGCCGAGCGCGTCGACCAGGGCCACCAGCCCCTCGCGGAACATCGGGTGGTCGTCGACGACGAGCACCGTCGTCCGGCGGGCGGTCACGCCGCACCCGCCGGCAGGACGGCGCGCACCGTGGTCCCCGGGCCACTGGTCACGGTGCAGCTGCCGCCGAGCTCCGCCGCCCGCTGGTGCATCGAGCCCAGCCCGACGCCGGTCCGGGTGCCCGGGCGGACGCCGATCCCGTCGTCGGCCACGCACAGGTGCAGCGCGCCGTCGCGGTGCGCGAGGGTGACGTGCACGCGGGTGGCCTGCGCGTGCCGGGCGACGTTGGTCACGGCCTCTCCCACGATCCGGAAGGCGGCGACCTCGGCGGCGGCCGGCAGGTCGCCCAGGTCGCCGTCGGTCTCGACGACGACGTCGATGCCGCCGTCGGCCAGCCGGGCGGCGTGCGCGCGGACGGCGCCGACCAGCCCGAGGTCGGACAGCGCCGCCGGCTGCAGGTCGTCGACGATCCGGCGCACCTCGGCGACGCTGCCGCGCAGGTAGGCGGCGGCGGAGTCCAGCATGGTCGCGGCGCGGTGCGGGTCGAGCGGGACCAGCTCGGCGGCGGCCTCCAGCTGCATGGCGGTGGCCGCGAGCCCGGGGCCGAGGTCGTCGTGCAGGTCGTGCCGCAGCCGGCGCCGCTCCTCCTCCCGGGAGGTGACGATCGACTCGCGGGAGCGCTGCAGCTCCTCACCGAGCAGGACGGCGTGCGCGGCCTGCGCGGTTTGGCGGACCAGCTCCCCGAGCAGCGACCGCAGCCGGGGTCCCAGCCCGCCCGCCGGCAGCACCAGGTCCAGCTCCCCGACCGGGCGGCCCTGGTGGACCAGCGGCAGGGTCTCGACCCGCCCGGCGGGCTCGCCGTGCGTCACCGGCGCCCGCCCGGGCAGCCGCAGCGCGACGTGCTCCAGGCGCAGCGTGCGCGCCAGCACCTCGACGACCCCGGGCAGCACCTCCGACGGCGAGGTCGCGGAGTCCACCCGGCGGCCCAGCCCGCTCACGGCGACCTCGGGTTCCACGGGCTCGCCGTAGAGCAGCCGGTTGACCGCCCGCTGCAGCCGGTCGCGCGCCGGCTGGACGAGCACGGCGGCGACGGCGAACACCAGGAGGTCCGACCGGCCGGTGAGCGCGCCGAGGAAGCGCCCGGCCAGCACCAGCAGCAGCCCGTAGACGGCCAGGGTGAGCAGGCTCAGCGACAGGTAGACCAGCGTGCGGCCCAGCACCCGGTCGACGTCCCAGAGGCGGGTGCGCACCAGCGCCCAGGCGATCGCGGTCGGCAGCGGCAGCAGCGCCGCCGCGACCAGCAGCGCCTGCGCCGCGGGCACGGCCCAGGCCAGCGCGAGGAACAGCACCGTCCCGAGCGCGCCTGCCAGCACCCACAGCACCTGTTCACGCTCACGTCCCGCGCTGCGCCGCAGCCGGACGACGAGGGAGGCCACGCCCAGCACCGCACTGGTGAGGAAGAGCAGCAGGGCGACGCTGACCAGCGCCCAGGCGCCGGGGACCCCGACCGGGTTCTCGACCGGGCCGTAGGCGGCGGGCGGCGGCTGGTCCTGCTCCGCGTAGGGGGCGATCGCCCAGCCCAGCGGTCCCAGGACGCAGGCCAGGGCGGACACCCCGGCGGCGGCCCGCCAGCGCGGTCCGGCCAGGAGCCCGGTGGGCAGCACCTGCAGCAGCAGGCCGGGCACCGGGACGTAGGCGGGGACCCACAGCCAGGTGGAGATCCAGAACGCGAGCGCGCCGGAGGCCGAGCCGGGGTCGGCGGGCAGCGTGGCCGCGGCGTACACGGTCGCCAGGGCGACACCGCCGCTGCAGACGCCGACCAGCAGCATGAGCCAGCCGGCCGCCAGGCGGGGGCGGTGCGCGGCGACCAGCGCGCCGAGCCCGCCGAATCCGGTGGCGCCCACGAGTCCCCAGGCCAGCGCGGGGAGGTCGGGCTCTCCCGGGCCGGTCAGCGCGACGACGACGGCGGCCGCGGCGCAGGCGATCCCGGCGCCGGCCCCGGCGACGGCGAGCGCGGTCCGGGGGCTGGGCACCGCGACATGATGCACACGCCGGTGTCCCGGGGACCAGGGACACCCGGACCACCGCGAGTCGGGACCGGCGCCCGATGCCCCTGGGACGCGCGGCGGGCGACGGTCCTCCTGCCGGCCGACGGAGCCGGGCCCACCAGGAGGAACCCCCCCATGACCAGCAGCACCCAGCTCGGCGCCGGCCTCGTCGCACCGGACCGGACCACCGCCGTCCGGGGAGCGCAGCCGGCCGGACCCGAGGCGGCCGCCGGCCGGCCGCACGCCCGGCGCCGGGTGCTCGTCGGCGCCGCGCTCGTCTCCCCGGTCGCCCTGGCCGTGCAGTACGCGCTCTCCCCCGCCGGCCTGCCCCGTGACGAGGCGGTCGGGTTCCTCGCCGGGGTGGCCGAGCACCCCACCCGCTACACGGTCGCGCTGAGCGCCTACCTCGTCGCGATGGCCACCTCGGTCGCGGTGGCCGCGACGATCGCCCTGGCCGGCCGCCGCAGCGCGCCCTGGCTGTCCGGTGCGGCCGCGGCCCTGCTGGCCCTCGGCGCCATCGGCGGTGGCGGCTTCGCCGGCCTGCGCCTCATGGCCGCCGTCGTCGCCGAGTCCGGCGGTCCCGGCGCGGCCGGGCTGTGGACCGCCGTCCAGGACGGCACGCCCTTCGCCGTGCTCACGCCGTTCCTCCTCTGCGCGATCCTCGGCACGCTGGTCGGCACCGCGGCCCTGGTCCGCGCCCGCCGCGACGTGACCGTGTGGGCGGCGCCGGTCTTCCTGGCCGGGTTCGTCCTGACCAGCGGCGAGTTCCCGGTGGCGGTCAGCGTCCTCGGCGGTGCGGTGCAGCTGGCCGCGCTGCTCCCGGTCGCCCGCGCCGCGCTGCGCCCCTGACCTCAGGGAGGAGGGCCGCACCGGGGAAGGACCGGTGCGGCCCTCCCAGGTGCCTTTGTCGCGATATCGGCACCTACGCGGTGTCGCGGACGGCGCCGTCGGGACCGGCGAGGATCACCGGCGCGGACGGGGTCAGGTCGTGCACCGCGGCCAGGCCCTCCTGCTCGACCGCGTCGGCGTCGGAGACGAGCGCCGCGGCCTCCAGCCCCTCGACGCCGCTGGAGACCGCCGCGGCCACCGCGGCCTGCAGCGCGGACAACCGCAGCGAGGGCAGCGCGACCGAGGCGGCGACGTAGGTCCGCCCGTCGGTGTCGCGGACCGCGGCCCCCTCGGCGGCGCCGGTGCGCGCGCGCGCGGAGCGGGCCAGGGTGACGAGCTTGGCGTCCTCGGGCTGCAGGTCGGGCACAGGATGAGTCTCCTACCGGTGGATCCGGCCCTCCCGCAGGGGCCCGGCGCGAGCCTGCGAGCGGTGGGGGGCGGGAGGGTCCTTCCTCAGCTCTCGACGGCCGCCGGGACCTCGGCCCGGGTGGCCCCGGACTGGTGGTCGGGGTCGGCGTCGGGCACGCGGGTGACCAGGATCGTGTCGATGCGGTTGCGCCGCCCGCCGGTGCTCTCGGCGACCAGCCGCAGGCCGGCGACCTCGGCGGCCGAGCCCTCGATCGGCACCAGCCCGAGCTCGCGGGCGAGCAGGCCGCCGACGGTCTCGACGTCGTCGTCGCCGGGCAGTTCGACGTCGAAGAGCTCGGCGAGGTCCTCGACCGGCAGCCGGGCGGTGATCCGCACCGAGCCGTCGTCGAGGTGCTCGACCGGGGGCCGCTGCTCGGCGTCGTGCTCGTCGGCGATCTCGCCGACGATCTCCTCGAGGATGTCCTCGATGGTCACCAGGCCCGCGAACCCGCCGTACTCGTCGACGACGATCGCGATGTGGATGCGGCGGGCCTGCATGTCGCGCAGCAGCTCGTCGACCGGCTTGGACTCGGGCACGAACGCCGGCGGGCGCATGAGCTCCTCGACCCTCGGCCCGCGGCTCTCCCCGAGGTTCTGCGACCGGCGGACGAGGTCCTTGAGGTAGACGACGCCGACGACGTCGTCGACGTTCTCCCCGATCACCGGGATCCGGCTGAACCCGCTGCGCAGCGCCAGCGCCATGGCCTGCCGGACGGTCTTGGTGCGCTCGATCCAGACGACGTCGGTGCGCGGCACCATGACCTCGCGGGCGATCGTGTCGCCCAGCTCGAACACCGAATGGATCATGTTGCGCTCGCCGGACTCCACCACGCCGCGCTCCTCGGCCAGGTCGACCAGCTCGCGCAGCTCCACCTCGGTCGAGAACGGGCCGTCGCGGTAGCCGCGGCCGGGGGTGATGGCGTTGCCGAGCAGGATGAGCAGCGTCGCGACCGGGCCGAGGACCCGCACCAGCAGCCGCACCAGCCCGGCGGCGCGCAGCGCGATCGGGTAGGCGTGCTGGCGGCCGAGGGTCCGCGGGCCGACGCCGACCAGCACGTAGCTGACCACGGTCATGACCGCGGCCGCGGCGAGCACCGCCTGCCACGTCGTCCCGAGGCTGCCGACCACGACGACGGCGATGAGCACCGCCGCCACCATCTCGCAGACGATCCGCAGCAGGAGCAGCAGCGCGACGGCGCGGGCCCGCTCGTCGAGCACCTGCTCCAGGCCCGCCGCGCGGCGCACGCCGTCACGGCGCAGCTCCTCGACGCGGGCCAGCGACACCCGCTGCAGCGCGGCGTCCACGGCCCCGAAGGCGCCGGCCAGCGGCACCAGGCAGATCGCGACGACCAGGAGGGTGACCGCACCGGGGCTCATCGCGGTGCCCTCACCGGGAGGACTGGCCCCGTTCGGCCGGCTCGCCGGTCACCGGCTGCCGCGGGGCCGCGCGCCAGCCCTCGAGCAGGCGGGTCTGCAGGCCGAACATCTCCCGCTCCTCCTCGGGCTCCATGTGGTCGTAGCCGAGCAGGTGCAGCACGCCGTGGGTGGCCAGCAGCAGCAGCTCGTCGTCCATCGTGTGCCCGGCGGCGCGGGCCTGCCGGACCGCCACCGAGGGGCACAGCACGACGTCGCCGAGCAGCGCCGGGCCGGGCTCGGGATCGTCGGGCCGGGAGGTGTCGAGCTCGTCCATGGGGAAGGCCAGGACGTCGGTCGGGCCCTTCTCGCCCATCCAGCGCTCGTGCAGCACCGCCATGTAGTCCGGGTCGACGCACAGGACCGACAGCTCGGCCATCGGGTTGACGCCCATCTCGGCCAGCACGTACCGGCAGATCCCGGTCAGCTCGGCCTCGTCGACGGCGATCTCGGACTCGTTGGCCACCTCGACCGGCACGGCGCTCAGCTCCCCTGCCGGCGCGTGGGCCGGGCCGGACGGGCCGGGACGGCGGGCCGGGCGCCGCCGCTCTGCTGGTGGGCGGCGTCCCAGCGCTCGTAGGCGTCGACGATGTCGCCGACCAGCCGGTGGCGGACGACGTCGGAGCTGGTCAGGTTGGCGAAGTGCACGTCCTCGATGCCGTCGAGGATCTCCCGCACCACCTTCAGGCCGCTCTGCGCGCCGCCGGGCAGGTCGACCTGGGTGACGTCGCCGGTGACGACGATCTTCGAGCCGAAACCGAGCCGGGTGAGGAACATCTTCATCTGCTCGGCAGTGGTGTTCTGCGCCTCGTCGAGGATGACGAACGCGTCGTTCAGCGTGCGTCCGCGCATGTAGGCCAGCGGGGCGACCTCGATGGTGCCCGACTGCATCAGCCGCGGGATGGACTCCGGGTCGACCATGTCGTGCAGCGCGTCGTACAGCGGCCGCAGGTAGGGGTCGATCTTCTCGCTGAGCGTGCCCGGCAGGTAGCCCAGCCGCTCCCCGGCCTCGACCGCGGGCCGGGTGAGGATGATCCGGTTAACCTGCTTGGTCTGCAGCGCCTGCACGGCCTTGGCCATCGCCAGGTAGGTCTTGCCGGTACCGGCCGGGCCGATGCCGAAGACGACGGTGTGCGCGTCGATCGCGTCGACGTAGCGCTTCTGGTTCAGCGTCTTGGGCCGGATGGTGCGGCCGCGGCGGCTGATGATGTCCAGGCTGAGGACGTCGGCCGGGCGCTCGGAGCCGCCGCTGCGCAGCATGCCGATGACGCGGCGCACCGAGTCCGGGCGCAGCGCCTGGCCGGTGCCCAGCAGCGCGATCAGCTCGTCGAAGACGCGGACGGCGAAGGCGTTGTCGGCCGGCTGCCCGGTCACCGCGATCTCGTTGCCGCGCACGTGCACGTCGGCGGCGAGCTCGCTCTCGACCAGGCGCAGCAGCTCGTCGCCGGAGCCGAGGAGGGCGACCATCGAGACCTGGTCGGGGACGGTGATGGTGGTGCGGACCGCCGCCGGCGCGGGGGTCGCGAGAGCGGCGGCGACGTCCGCCGTGGCGGCCTGGGCGGAGGCCTCACGCGAGGTGGGGGCGCCGGGCACGGGGACGTTCGGGGAGGTGTCGGGCAAGAACCCTCGACCCTGCCTTCCTGGCACGGGGATCGGACCGTCCGAGTCTACCCGCGCCGCGCGCCCCGGAATCCCGCCCGAGAACGCTCAGCGCCCCTCGTACGTGGCCTTCCCCGGCCCCTCCGCGAGGAAGGAGGCCACGGCGCCGCGCAGGTCGGCGGTGGCGAACAGCGGGCCGGACACCTGTGGGGTGACGTCGTCGGCGGCCCGCGCGCCGTGCCGCACCGCCGTCGTCACGAGGCGCTTGGTGGCGGCGTGCGCGACCGTGGGGCCCGCGGCGACCCGGCGGGCGTACTCGCGGGCGGCCGCGGCGAAGCCGTCGTCGGGCAGCACCCGGTTGACCACGTTCCACCGCTCCAGGACCGCCGCCGGGTAGTGCTCGCCGGTGAAGACGAGCTCCTTGGCCCTCGCCGGGCCGGCCCGCTCGGCCAGCCGCTGCGGCCCGCCCATCGACGGGGTGAGCCCCACGACGATCTCGACCAGGCCGAACGACGCCCGCTCGGCGGCCAGCAGCACGTCGCAGGCCAGCGCCAGCTCGAAGGCGGCGGTGAGGGTGAGCCCGTGCGCGGCGAAGACGGTGGGCACCGGCAGGTCCTCGAGCGCCTGCGCGACGCGCAGCAGCCGGGCCCACAGCGCAACGCCGTGCTGCGCCGGGTCGGGGCCCTCCGCGATGTCCCGGAAGGCGTGGACGTCGACGCCGGCGGAGACCACCCGGCCGCGCGCCTCGACCAGCACCGCGCGGGCGCGGCCGGGACGGCCCGGTGCGGTGAGCGCGGCCAGCTCGGCGGCGACCTGCTCGAAGGCGGCGAACACCGGCTCGTCGAACAGGTTCAGCGGCGGCTTGTCCAGCACGACGACGGCGACGTCGCCGTCCCGCTCGATCCGGACGGGGGCGGCGCTGCCGGCGTCGGTCATGCCGCCACCCTGCCACCGCCGGCCGCGGGGTCACCCCGGGGGCCAGGTCATGCGGCGGCCGCCGAGGACGTGCAGGTGCACGTGGTCGACCGACTGACCGGCCTGCGGGCCGGTGTTGGTGACGACCCGGTACCCCGGCTCGACGCCGTCCTCGGTGGCCAGGCCCTCCTGGACGGCGACCGCCGACACGGCCCGGACGACGGCCCCCAGCAGGTCGGGGTCGGCCTGCGCCAGCGCGGCCACCGTGGGGTGGTGGTCCTTGGGGATCACCAGCACGTGCGTGGGGGCCTGCGGGTTGACGTCGCGGAAGGCCAGCGTGCGGTCGGTCTCGTGCACGACGTCGGCGGGGATCTCCCCGGCGACGATCCGGCAGAACAGGCAGTCGCTCACGGGGTCGACCCTAGGGCGCGGCGACGTCCTCCCTCACCGCAACGCGTCCTCCCTCACGGTGCGCGGTGAGGGAGGACGCCCGACGATCAGGTCACCTGATCGTGGCGCAGGCTCGGCGAGACCGGCCGTCAGCTCCAGCGGGTCCGCACGGACAGGGCGGCCAGCGCGGCCGCGCCGGCGGTCGAGGTGCGCAGCACCTCCGGCCCGAGCCGCACGGCCTGCGCGCCCGCGGCGCGCAACGCGACCACCTCGCCGTCGGTCAGGCCGCCCTCGGGCCCGACGACGACGGCGACCGTGCCGCTGCGGGGCACCTCGAGACCCGCCAGCCGGCGGCCGGCCTGCTCGTGCAGGACCACCGCCAGGTCGACGTCCTCGAGCTCGCCGCACACCTGGCGGGTGGTCATGAGCTCGCCGATCTCGGGCACCCGCGGCCGGCGGGCCTGCTTGGCCGCCGCCCGCGCCGCGGCCCGCCACTTCGCCAGGCCCTTCTCCACCCGGTCCTCGCGCCACCGGGTGACGCAGCGGGCGGCGGCCCACGGGACGATCCGGTCGACGCCGAGCTCGGTGGCCAGCTCGACGGCGAGGGGCCCGCGGTCGCCCTTGGGCAGCGCCTGGACCAGGACGAACTCCGGCTCCGGCGCGGGCACCTCGTGGCGGGCGGTCACCTGCACGCGCAGCCCCGACGGGCCGGCGTCGAGCACGGTCCCCTCGACGACGGTGCCGCGGCCGTCCCCGACCCGCACCGGCTCACCGGGGGTCAGCCGGAGGACGTCGACGGCGTGCCGGCCCTCACCGCCGCCGACGAGCAGCTCGGCGGTCCCGGGCAGCTCGTCGAGCAGGAACAGCGGCGAGCCGTCCTGCGCGGGGTGCTGGTCGTCGGTGACCGGGGCGCTCACCTGAACGGGTTCCGCACCCGGGAGAACAACCCCCCGGGCCCCTCGGCGGCCGGCTCGCGCCGGTCCTCCCCGCGGAGCGCGGCGAGCTCGCGCAGCAGCTTCTCCTGCTCGGCGTCGAGGCGGGTCGGCGTCATCACGTCGACGTGCACCAGCAGGTTCCCCCGGCCGGTCGCCCGCAGCCGCGGGGCGCCCTTGCCGCGCATCGTCAGCACCGTGCCCGGCTGGGTGCCCGGCCGCACGTCGACGTCGGTCTCCTCGCCGTCGAGCAGCGTCAGCGGCAGCGTGGTGCCCAGCGCCGCGGCGGTCATCGGCAGGCTGACGTGGCAGTGCAGGTCCTCGCCGTCGCGGGTGAAGACCTCGTGCGGACGCTCGCGGATCTCGACGTAGAGGTCACCGGCCGGGCCGCCGCCGGGACCGACCTCGCCCCGGCCGGTGAGCCGGATGCGCATGCCGTCCTCGACGCCGGCGGGCACCTTGACCGGGATGGTCCGGCGCGCGCGCACCCGGCCCTCGCTGCCGCACTCGGGGCAGGGGTCGGGGATGACCTGCCCGGTGCCGGCGCAGGTCGGGCACGGCCGGGTGCTGACCACCTGGCCGAGGAAGGAGCGCTGCACGCTCTGCACCTCGCCACGGCCCGAGCAGGTGGTGCAGGTGACCGGGTGGGTGCCCGGCGCGGTGCCCGCGCCGGAGCACGTACCGCACAGCACGGCGGTGTCGACGGTGATCTCCTCGGTGGTGCCGAAGACCGTCTGCTCGAGGTCGAGCTCGATGCGGATGAGCGCGTCGTCCCCGGCGCGGACCCGGCTGCGCGGGCCGCGCCCGCCCATCGCCCCGCCACCGAAGAAGGCGTCCATGATGTCGCCGAGCCCGCCGAAGCCGGCCTGCCCGAAGGGCGAGCCGGTGGCGGCGCCGGCACCGCTGTCGAAGGGGTCGCCGCCGAGGTCGACGATGCGGCGCTTGTCCGGGTCGGTCAGCGCCTGGTACGCGCGGCTGACCTCCTGGAAGCGCTCCTTGGCCTCGGGATCGGGGTTGACGTCGGGGTGCAGGTCGCGCGCCAGCCGCCGGTAGGCCTTCTTGATGTCGGCGTCGGACGCGCCCCGGGACAGCCCCAGGACGCCGTAGTAGTCGGTTGCCATCGGGTGTACAGACCTCAGCTCTCGGCCAGCAGCTGGCCGACGTAGCGGGCCACGGCGCGGACCGCGGCCATGTTGCCCGGGTAGTCCATGCGGGTCGGGCCCACGATGCCCAGCCCGCCCAGCGCCCGGTCGCCGGTGCCGTACCCCACGGACACGACCGACGCACCGGCCAGCGCCTCGTGGGCGTTCTCCTCGCCGATCCGCACGAGCACCGCCCCGCCGGCGTCGACCTCGCTGATCAGCCGGAGGACGACGACCTGCTCCTCCAGCGCCTCGAGCAGCGGGCGCAGGCTGCCGGGGAAGTCGACGGCGACGCGGGCGAGGTTCGCCGTGCCGCCGATGACCAGCCGGTCCTCGCCCGGCTCGACCAGGGTCTCGACCAGCGCGGCACTGACCGCGGCCACCAGCGCGCGCAGGTGCGGAGGCGCGGTGTCGAGCAGGTCGGGCACCTTGCCGCCGGCGTCGGCGAGCCGGGCGCCGGTGAAGGCGGAGTTGAGCAGCGCGCGCAGGTCGGCGACGTCGTCGCGGATGACGTCGGCCGGGCAGTCGACGACCCGCTGCTCGACGCGGCCGGTGTCGGTGATGAGCACCAGCAGCAGCCGGGAGCCGGTCAGCTGCACCACCTCGAGGTGGCGCACGGCGCTGCGCGAGAGCGTGGGGTACTGCACGACGGCGACCTGGTGGGTCAGCTGCGCGAGCAGGCGCACGGTGCGGCCCAGGACGTCGTGCAGGTCGACCGCGCCGTCGAGGAACCGCTCGATCGCCCGGCGCTCGGCGGCCGACAGCGGCTTGACCGAGGAGAGCCGGTCGACGAACAGGCGGTAGCCCTTGTCGGTGGGCACCCGGCCGGCGCTGGTGTGCGGCTGGGTGATGTAGCCCTGCTCCTCCAGCACCGCCATGTCGTTGCGGATGGTGGCCGGCGAGACCCCGAGGTCGTGCCGTTCGGCCAGGGCCTTGCTGCCCACCGGGTCGTTGGTGGAGACGAAGTCCTGGACGATGGCCCGCAGGACCTGCAGGCGGCGTTCGTCGTGCGCCACGGTGACACCTCCCCGTACCGGTCGACGTCGTCGTGCGGGCGGCCCCGGGCGGCGTGGTCGGCGCGCGCCGGCCACCTCGGGCGGGCTGGCACTCGCACGGACGGAGTGCCAGCCCAGCATACGCGAAGGATCCCCGTCCCCCTGTCCGCTCGCGGGCTCGCGGTGAGCCTCTGGACGGGGCCGAACGGGTGACCCGCACGGTCGATAGGCTGGCGGATGGCAGGTGCGGCACGGGGTCGGTGCGGACGGAGGTCGGGTCCCTGATCTTCAAAGCGGTGCGCAACGGCCGCCCCTATCCCGAGCACGGCCTGTCCCCGCGTGACTGGGCGATGATCCCGCCCCGGCAGATCCGGCTCGACACGCTGGTCACCACCAAGCGCGAGCTGGCACTGGACACGCTGCTGGCCGACGACTCGACCTTCTACGGCGACCTGTTCCCGCACGCCGTCCAGTGGCACGGGGACCTCTACCTCGAGGACGGCCTGCACCGGGCGCTGCGGGCGGCGCTGCAGCAGCGCACCGTCATCCACGTGCGGGTGCTCGACCTCGACGCGCTGATGCCCGCCGACCCGTTCCGGGCGTCCTGACCCTCCCCCGCCCGCTGGCCGACGGCGTCGTCGTGCGCCGGGCCACCGCGGCCGACGTGCCCGCGGTCGTCGCGCTGCTGGCCGACGACCCGCTGGGCGCCGGCCGCGAGGCCGCCGACCTCGCGCCCTACGAGACGGCCTTCGCCGCCGTCGACGCCGACCCGGCACACCTGCTCGTCGTCGCCGACGACGGCGGCACGGTCCTGGGCACGCTGCAGCTGTCGTTCCTGCCGGGGCTCTCCCGCGGGGGCGCGCTGCGTGCCCAGGTGGAGGGCGTGCGGGTGTCCTCGTCGGCCCGCGGGCGCGGCCTGGGCGGGCGCTGCTCGGATGGGTGGCCGACGAGGCCCGCCGCCGCGGCGCCGCGCTGGTGCAGCTCACCACCGACCGGCGCCGTCCCGACGCGCACCGCGTCTACGCGCGGCTGGGCTACGTCGCCTCGCACGTCGGGATGAAACTGGAGCTCTAGGTCGGCCCCGCTGTAGGGGCCCGCCCCGAGCGGAGCGAGGGGTGGGGGCAGCGGGGTCCTTCGTCAGAGCCAGCCCTTGTCGGCGGCGACGCGGGCGGCCTCCACCCGGGTGCGCGCGCCGGTCTTGCCGATCGCCGAGGACAGGTAGTTGCGCACCGTGCCCTCGGAGAGGAAGAGCCGGCGGGCGATGTCGGCGACCGTGGCGCCGTCGGCGGCCTCGCGCAGCACGTCGGCCTCCCGCGCCGAGAGCGGGGTGGCGCCGATGGCCAGCGCGGCGGCGGCCAGCTGCCGGTCGATCACCCGCTCCCCGGCGACGACGGCGCGGATGGCCCTCGCCAGCTCGGCGACCGGGGCGTCCTTGACGAGGAAGCCGGCCGCGCCGACCTCCATCGCGCGGCGCAGGAAGCCCGGCCGGCCGAACGTGGTCAGCACGACCGCGCGCACGGCCGGCAGCTCGGCGGCCAGCTCGCGGGCGGCCTCGATGCCGTCCCGGCCGGGCATCTCGATGTCGAGCAGGGCGACGTCGGGGGTGTGCTCGCGGGCGGCGGCGAGCACCTCGTCGCCGCGGCCGACCTCGGCGACGACGGTGATGTCGGGCTCGAGCTCCAGCAGCGCCCGCAGCGCGCCGCGGACCATCGACTGGTCCTCGGCCACGAGGACGCGGATCACCGGGGCGTCCCCGCCGGGACCGCCGCGGGCGCCAGCGGCAGCACGGCGCGCAGCTCGTAGCCGCCGTCGCGGCCGGCGCCGCCGGTGAGCGCGCCGCCCAGGGCGCCGACCCGCTCGGCCAGGCCGGTGAGCCCGGAGCCGGGCGCGGTGTCGTCGGCCGGGCCGCGGCCGTCGTCGGTCACGGTGAGGACCGCCTCCGTGCCGTCGTCGGTGAGGGTGACGGCCACCGCGCGGGCGCCGCTGTGCCGCAGCACGTTGGTGGTGGCCTCGCGGACCACCCAGCCCAGCGCGGCGTCGACCGGGCCGGGGAGGGTCGGCACCCGGGCGGGCAGCCGGACGGCGATCCCCGCGCCGGAGAGCGCCGAGCGGGCCTCGGCCAGCGCCTGCGCGCAGCTGACCTGGCGGTAGCCACTGACCGCGTCGCGGACCTCGGCCAGCGCCCGGCGGGCGGCGGCCTCGACGTCGGCCATCTCCGCGCGCGCCCGGCCGGGGTCGGTCTCGGCGAGCCGGCCGGCCAGCTCGCTCTTGAGCGCGATGAGCGACAGGCTGTGGCCGAGCAGGTCGTGCAGGTCGCGGGCGAAGCGCAGCCGCTCCTCGGCGACGGCGTTGCGGGCCAGCTCCTCCCGCGCCTCGGCCAGCTCGGTGTTGACCGTGACCAGGTGCCGGGTGCCGTGCAGGCCGAAGGCGGTGAGCAGGCACAGCACCGGCAGGAAGAACAGGTCGTCGAGGTCGCCGTGGACGGCCAGCACCAGCGCGCAGACCGCCGCGGCCGCGGCCACGGCCGGCCACGTCCAGCGCTGCGGCAGCGACGCCGCAGCGACCGCCGAGACGTAGATCATCAGCCCGGCCCAGGAGGGGCCCAGCCAGACGGCGAGCCCGGTCCCGAGGGCCGCGACCACCGCGAGCCGGCCCAGCGCCACGCTGCGGTGACCGCTGAACGCCCGGCGGAACACGTCGAGGTAGACGGTGGTGAAGGTCAGCAGCCCGGCCCCGGCGACGACCCGGACCGCGAGCGGGCGGTCGGTGGTGACCAGGTCGGCGACCGGGAAGACCTGGAACAGCAGCCACGGCAGCGTCCACCCGAGGCGCTGCCAGCGGGATCGGGCGTCCACGCCGATCGACCGTAGCCCGCGGGAGCCCGGCGCGGCGGTGAGCACACCCGGAGGCTGCCGCGCCCCCGGGCGCCGGCAGTAGTGCGGGACGTCGCCGTCCCGGCCTGACATCCGTCAGGCGGGGGTGTGCGTTCGTCAGTCGGTGAGGTCGCGGACGACGGCGTCGGCGAGCAGCCGGCCGCGGTCGGTGAGCACCGCCCGCCCGGCCGCGTGCGCCCCGGCGTCGAGCAGGCCGCGGGCGACGGCGTCGGCGGCGCGCAGCCGGCCGGTGTCGGACAGCGCGGGCAGCGGGAGCCCGTCGCGCAGCCGCAGGCCGAGCATCACCGTCTCCAGCACTCGGTCGGCGGGCTCGAGGACCTCACGGTCGGCGACCGGGCTCTCCCCCGCCGCCAGGCGCTGCGCGTACGCGGCGGGGTGCTTGACGTTCCACCAGCGCACCCCGCCGACGTGGCTGTGCGCGCCCGGGCCGACGCCCCACCAGTTGGCGTTGGCCCAGTACAGCTCGTTGTGCCGGCACCGGGCGGCGTCCCCGCGCGACCAGTTGCTGACCTCGTACCAGCCGAACCCGGCGCCGCGCAGCACGGTGTCGGCCTGCACGTAGCGGTCGGCGAGGACGTCGTCGTCGGGCATCGGCAGCTCGCCGCGGGCGATCCGGCGGGCCAGCCGGGTGCCGTCCTCGACGATGAGCGCGTATGCGCTGACGTGGTCGACCGGCGCGGCGAGGACGGCGTCGAGGGAGGCGGCCCAGTCGGCGTCGGTCTCCCCCGGGGTGCCGTAGATGAGGTCGAGGTTGACGTGCCCGAACCCGGCCGCGGCCGCCTCCCGGGCGGCCTGCACGGCGCGGCCGGGCGTGTGCCGCCGGTCGAGGACGGCCAGGACGTGCTCGGCGGCGGACTGCATGCCCAGGCTCAGCCGGGTGAAGCCCGCGGCCCGCAGGGTGTCGAGCGAGGCCGGCGTCACCGACTCGGGGTTGGCCTCGGTGGTCACCTCGACGCCGGGGGCGACCGGGAACAGCTCGCGGACGGCGGCCAGGACCGCGGCGAGGTCCTCGGCGGGCAGCAGCGTCGGGGTGCCGCCGCCGACGAAGACGGTGGACACCGTCGGCAGGTCGGGACCGAGGACGGCGGCCGCGCGGCGCAGCTCGGTGATGGCCGTGCCCGCGTACTCGGCGCGGTTGGCGCCGGGGCCGAGCTCGTCGGAGGTGTAGGTGTTGAAGTCGCAGTAGCCGCACCGGGTGGCGCAGAAGGGCACGTGCACGTAGAGGCCGAACGGCGTCGTCGCCAGGTGCTCGCGGGCGGCGTCGGGGAGCTCGAGGGCCGGGGTCGCCGGCGGCGGCAGGACGGTGTTCATCTGCTCCCAGTGTGCCGCGCCGCCGCACCCCCGGGCAGGATGCCGGGGTGAGCGAGGACCGGCTGCTGCAGGTGACCGTCGAGGGAGGCGTGGCCCGGCTGGTCCTGGACTCGCCGGCCAACCGCAACGCGCTCTCCCGCGCGCTGCGGGCGCAGCTGCGCGAGGCGCTCGACACCGCCCTCGCCGACGACGCCGTGCGGGTGGTCGTGCTCGACCACAGCGGCCGGGTGTTCTGCTCGGGGATGGACCTGTCGGAGGCCGCGGGCGCCGGGGCCGGCGACCAGGGCGTGCGGGAGCTGCCCGACCTGCTCGAGACGCTCTGGACCTCACCCAAGCCGGTGGTCGCCGTGGTCCGCGGGCCTGCGCGGGCCGGCGGGGTGGGGCTGGCGGCCGCCTGCGACGTCGTCGTGGCGGCGGCCTCGGCGACCTTCGGCATGTCCGAGGTGCGGCTGGGGCTGGTGCCCGCGGTGATCTCCGCCGTGGTGCTGCCGCGGATGCTGCCGCACGTGGCGCACCGGCTGATGCTCACCGGGGAGGTGTTCGACGCCGCCGCGGCCGCGGCCGGCGGGCTGGTCGACCTCGTCGCGCCCGACGGGGAGATCGACGCCGTGGCCGAGGTGCAGGTGCGGGCGCTGGCGGCCGGGTCGCCGTGGGCGCTGGCCGAGACCAAGCGGCTGCTGCGGGCGGGTGGGCTGCGCGGCTCGTTCGACGACCTGCTGGAGCTCTCCGCCCGGGCCTTCGCCGGCGAGGACGGCCAGGAGGGCATCGCGGCGTTCCGGGAGAAGCGCCCGGCGCGCTGGGTCCCCTCGCTGTAGCGGAACCCGGACCTCCCGTCCGGCACGGTGGGGGGGGGGGGGGGGGGGGGGGGGGGGGGGGGGGGGGGGGGGGGGCGGGGGGGGGGGGGGGGGGGGGGGGGGGGGGGGGGGGGGGGGGGGGGGGGGGGGGGGGGGGGGGGGGG